>DASXND010000463.1:0-5809 GCA_036495265.1 Dyella sp. | reverse complement strand
TCGCCTCCGGGTACTTCCATAGCGCCTCCTGCTCTTGCGGCGACAGCATGCGCTGCAGGTCTTCCAGCCGCGGGATATCGGCGCCCGCACTGACCTCCGAGTCGAAGCCAAACGCACCGCCCAGCTTGTCGGCATACCAATAGGCAGGCGGTATCCAGTCGTACGGACCAGCCATCTTCATGCCGGAAGGGCCGGCGTCAGCGGTCGCCTGGTCGACGGCTGCCGAGATGATGGGCAAGGACCAATCCTCGGCGCGTAGCGTATCGGCGTACATCTTTGCGATGGGCGGCGGCGGTGCGTTGTCGCTGCCGATGAAGAAACCGATCACCGATGGGTGGTTGCGAAGCAAGCGTGCCTCGCTGGCCATGGAGTCTTGCGCGACTTTCAGGTCGGCAGCACTCCATGGAGAGCCGCCCGTCTTCGCCGCCGACTCCCATTTGTCGCAGCACTCCCAGCCCGCTAGCACCATGATGCCGTTGCGATCGGCGAGGTCGTAGAAGCGCTGGTTCTCCAGCTTGCCTTCGCTGCGGATGGTGTTGAGGCCGAGGTTGACGACATAGCTGAACTCCGCCTCCATGCGCGCGGGGTCGTCGCGCAGGAACATATCCGGCGCCCAGCCGCCGCCGCGAATCAGCACGGGTTTCCCGTTGATGAAGAACTGGCGATAGCCCTGCTTGGTCAGGCTCGAACTGACGCTGCGTATGCCAAACGTCGCCGTGCCCCGGTCGCTGGTCGCGCCGTCGACCGCAGCGCTCATCTCGAGCTGGTACAGCGGATGTTCGCCCATGCCGACGGGCCACCAGATCTTCGGGTGATCCAAAGCCAGGCCCGGTGTTGTCTGGGGTGAGAAAGAAACCACCTGTGTCTGTCCAGGCGCGAGGCGCACGGTCTGTTGTATGGCAACGCCTGCCACGGTGCCGCTGATGGTCGCGTCATGCGCCGTCGTGTCGAGGTTCTTCGCGGTGACTTTCACGGTCAGCGCGGCGCGCGCGAGATCGGGCAGCGACAGCGTCGAAAGCACCTGTGGGAAGCTCAAGGCGACCGGTCCGCTCTGCACGATGTCTACGCCACGCCATGGACCCATATTGTTGTCCGGGGGAGTGGGGTTCCAGTCCACCCAGCCAATCGACAGGCTCTGTCTTGGGTCGGCCGGATGCACTTGCATGGCGAGGGCGTTGGCGCCCGGGCGTACCCACTGCGTCACGTCGAACCCGTGCACGGGATAGGCTCCGGCGACTTGGGCGTGGTCGGCGACGAGATGCCCGTTTACCCACAGATCAGCGCTCGCGATGATGCCGTTGGTGCGAAGCAGGGTATGCCTGCCTTTCAGGTCCTTCGGTAGTGTGAAGTCGGCGCGATACCACCAAGGCGTCACGAACAGATTGCCGCTGGCTTCCGGCACCTGCACCGCACGCAGGTTGTCACTGTAAAACACGTTCTTGTACGTGCCGTTCTCCAACAGTCCGGCCATGACGGTCGCTCGACCGCTTACCGGGTACCAGCCCTTGGTGGGAAAGCCCGTCGCGGAGATCTCGGCGCCACTTTGCTGCGCCTTCGCGCTGTCTTGAATGTGCCAATGCGCGATGGCGGTGACGGAGCCAGCGTCAACGCTTACCTGGGTGGGGGCGTACGTCGTTTGGGCGTGTGCGTCCGGCGCGACCCATACGGCCATCGCGGCCATGACCCAGAGCGCGTGTTTGGCGGGAGTTCGCATGGCGTTACGGTTTCCCAAGATAGGTTTCGCGTATTTCAACAGGCGAGAACGGCCAGGACCGGTTGAGCCTGGCCCAAATCGTAAACACCACGAGGCCCGCGATGATCCATAAGCCAGACAGGATCAGCGACAAGGTAGAGGCAGACACGTATACATAGACCCATCCCAGCAGCGCGATCACGCATGGCACGGGGTAAAGCCATTGCTTGTACGGGCGCTCAAGATTCGGCTGGCGCTTGCGCAGCACCACCAAGGCGGCGATCTGCGCGAGGGACTGCACGATGATGGTCGCGGCCAGCAGCATATTGATGACTTCGGTCAGGTCAAAGAACGTGCCGATGGCCGTCACCACGCCCATGGTGAGAAGTGCCACGTGGGGGAAGCCGTGCCTGGCGTGCAGGCGTCCGAACACGGATAGGAACACTTTGTCCTGCGCGGCCTGGAAGGGCACGCGCGAGCCACCCAGCAGGCCAGTGAACACCGACGCAAAAGCGGTCACGATGATGAGGACGGTCATGACAGCGGCGGCCAGATGGCCCCAACTGCGCTCCACCACCAGCGAGGCCACCGACTTGGACTGCGCGATGTCCTGCCACGGCGCCACCCCAAGCACGCTGATGTTGAGGAGCAGATAAATAAACATCATCGCGATCACCGAGATGATGATCGACCTGGGCATGGTCCGGCCGGGATCGCGCAGCTCGTCGCCGATGTAGGCGGTGGTGTTGTAGCCGAGATAGTCGTAGATGCCGATGATCAGCCCTGCCCCCAGCCCGACGAAGAAATGGCTGCCGAACGTATCGGCCGGGTAGGCAAAGGCGAAGCCCGCATTGAAGTGTGAGAAGCCCGCCGCCGTCACGCCGACGACCGAGACGAGCATGATGATCCACAACGCGATGGTGATCGAGCGCACCGATTCGATCCGGCGATACAACAGCCAGGTGACCATGACCGTTGCCGCCACGCCGATGAGATGCACCGGCCACCAGCCCAGGTTGGGGAAGAAAAACCCCAGATACTCGACCATGCCGATGATGCCCGTAGACATCAGCAAGGGAATCGCCAGCAGCATGGTCCAGATGAACAGGAACGGCATCAGCTTGCCGCTGCGGTACTGGAACGCTTCGCGCAGATAGACATAGGTTCCCCCGGAACCCGGCATGGCCGCCCCGAGCTCGGCCCACACCAGGCCGTCGGCCATGGCAAGGATGGCGCCCACGATCCAGCCAATGATTGCCTGCGGACCGCCCATCGCGGCGACCATGATGGGGATGGTGATGAACGGCCCGATGCCGCACATCTGGGTCATGTTGATCGCGGTTCCCGAGAACACGCCGATGGAACGATGGAAAGCGTTGTCGCGAACGGGCTGGGGCGCGCTGGAGTCCTGCATGCTTGCCTTGTCGTGGTGGGTGGCGAGCGGGGTATCGACGAAGCTACCCCGAAGAACGATCTTGTTGATGCGAACTCAGCCCGCGTCGGGGTGTCCCCGTTCCCGCGAAAGCGGCAACGGGGACACTGTCGAGCCTGGACCAACGCGCGAAGGCGCGCTCGTTACCACTGGCCGCGCACGCCCAACATGACCATGCGCTCGGAGAAAGTCGAGTGCGCAGGCTGGTCGGACCAGACCAGGTAGTAACGCTGATACTCGTTGGTGAGGTTGGTGCCGTCCAGGAAGACTTCGGCGTATTTGTTGAACTTGTAAGAGATCGACGCATCGAGGTACCTCTGCGGCGCTTCGTACATCTCCATGCCCGTGATGCCACCCACGCTATCCATCACCGCTCGCCGCGAACGGTAGTTGTAGGCGACGCGGGCCTGGAAGTGGTCATCCTGATACCACACGATGAAGTTGCCGGATTTGGTGGAGTTGTCCTGGAACGGGATCTTGCTGCCAGACAGATCCGTTTCGCCCGAGTTGCTTGGTGCATACGTGGCGTTGACCTGGATGCCGGTCTTGGACAGAAAGCCCGGGAGGAAGGTGAAGCCCTGGCGGTAATCGAACTCCGCGCCATGGATGCTGTTGCCGGTGCCCTGCACCGGTTGGGTGATGACGATGCAATGATCGCGAACCACGCCGTCCTCGTCCGGCAGCGTGCAGTTGGTCACGCTGCCGTTCTTGATGAAGCTGTCCACCTCGATGCGGAACAGCGCGAGGCTGAGCATGCTGGTGGGGTTGATGTAGTACTCAAGCGATGCGCCATAGTTGGTGGAGCGCCACGGGTTGAGGGCCGGGTTGCCGGTCGAGGTGCCATTCGCGACGCGGAAGATGGGACCTTGCGGCGTCTCCGCCAGCGAGTAGTTCAGCTGCAAGCCGCCGGCCCAGGTGCTGAGATTCAGCGGCATCATGTTCTTGGAATAAGCCAGTCGGAACTTCAGGCTTTCGGTCAGATCCAGCGCGAAGTTCATTGACGGCAGGACGTCCTGATAACTGCGCTTGGTGACCGCCGTACCTACGTCAATAGGTTCGTCGCCGTACGCGCCCGGGGCGCCACTCAAGTGCTGGGTAACGTCCAGATTGGTGTGGATCAAGCGCGCACCAATATTGCCGCTGTAGGTCATGTCCCAGAGGGTGCCGTTGAAATCGCCCTGCAGATAGCCAGTCAACTCCTTTAGCCGCACGGCCCAGGTCGTGCCGGGCTCACCCACCTGGACGGTGTCGGGGTAGAGCGACTTCCAGTAGGAAAGCGGATTGACCATGGCGTTTGGATCAATCGCCCAGAAGTTGATGCCCGAGCCAAGCAGGTTATTGTACTGTTTGAAGTTATTCGACAGCGGCGCCGCGGTATTGGGCATCGAGATCGCCGACAAGGGTCCTGCGCGGAAATAGCCCTGGTCGTTGCCCGCGGTGCACGAGCCGCTGTTCAAGACCACGTCGGCACCGACATAACGCACCAGGCATCCACCCGGATCGCTGGCACCGATGCCCGCATAGACCGGCGTTTCCAACGTCCAGCCATCGTTGTTGGCGCTGCGGATGCTGTTGCGCACGCCAAATTCGAGCTTGAAACCGTCCTGGAAATCGTATTTGCCATCGAAACGCAAGGCGTTCAGCGCCACCTGGCGATCGTAGTCGCCGGAGGACTCCAACGTCTTCATGGTCCAGCCATTGGGGTCGGCGAACTGGCTGGCGAGCGAAGGCGGCAGGTTGACGGTGATGTACTTGCCAGTGAAGTTCGCAATGATCGGAACCGTGTTCTGGGGCATGCCGTTGGCATTGAACACGCGATTGCCGCCCAATTGCGCTGGATAGACGAAGGTGCCGGGCGGAACGTCGGCGTCGGTCACACCGTCCATCAGCACGTTGGGCCACAGGGCGCCATCGGAGTTGGAAATGTTGACGTCGGTTTCCTGGTTCGACTGCGACGCCGTGTCACGGATGCCACGCACGCTCGCCGTGAACTGACCGCCGTTGTCGTAATCCATCTGCAGGTTGAAGTTCTTCGCGACGGAGCTTTTCTGGATGATCTGCGAGTACGACTCCACATCGCCTGGCCACTTCTGGTACACCTGCGTGGTGAATATCTGCGAGCCCTCCCAGCCCGGCTCTGGCGTGCCGTAGGAGCCGAGGGCAGGACTTCCGGTATTGCGCGACTGCAGCGGCACGTAGGTCGCGCCCTGCCAGTTGGTGGAGTTGAACTGGATGCCGTAGTTGCGGTCGTACTCGCGCTGTTGCGAGTAGAAGAAGTCGCTGGTCAGGCTGAAGCCGCTGCCGAGATCCATCTGGAACGAGGCGTTGCCGGACTTGCGTTTGCGCTGGGTGATGATGTCATTGAGGCCGATGTCCTGGCTGCCCATGAAGACGCCGTTGGACTTGCCGTCGCCATTGACGTCCACGCTGCCATCGGCGTTCTGAACGATTTTCGATGGGATGGGCGCGCCGTTCCAAGGGGTCAGGAAACCGTTGTAGCCACCGGCGCTAGCCGCGTTTTCGCCATTGAGCACCACGCCATACTGGTCCAGGCCCTCGGTGGAATTCATCCGCCGCGTGTCGGAGTAATCGGCGGATACCAGCAGGCCCCAATGACCACTGTCGTTGAACGAAATAAGGCCGTTGGCCTCGGGACCCCAATGATTGGTGGTGGTGCCGCGCTC
>DASXND010000462.1:0-4590 GCA_036495265.1 Dyella sp. | reverse complement strand
CCAGTATGCTCGCGGACCAAGTCCACCCACTGGTCGATATCGGTCGCGCCCCAGCGTCCGCCATGGCATGTCAGTCCATTCGCCATCACGTCTCGATACCGCGTTGCAGGTTCAGCTGCTGTCGAACGGCAGCCTCACCGTGGCGTTGAGCGCCGCCGGCTCGGGCTTTGGTCAATGGCGCGATGTCGCGGTGACGCGCTGGCGCGAAGACCCGGTCGGCGACGGATGGGGAAGCTATGTATTGCTGCGCGATGAGGAAAGTGCCGACGTATGGTCGGTCAGTCTTCAACCACTTGATGCTGGACCCGAACCGTATACGACCGAACTCTCCGGTAGTCATGCGCGCATTGCCCACCGATACGATGCGCTGCTCAGTTCGCTCGAGATCGTCGTCGACCCGCAAGTGGATATCGAATGGCGTCGCGTCTCGCTGACCAATACAGGTGATCGGCCTCGCGAGATCAGCCTCACGTCCTATATGGAACTGGTGTTGGGCCCGGCAGGAGCCGACGCGGCCCACCCGGCCTTTTCCAAGATGTTCGTCGAGACCGAATGGCTGTCCCAGGAGCAAGTGCTCCTTGCCACCCGACGTCGACGCTCCCCGGGTGAACGGGAAGTCTGGGCGGCACATATGGCAGGCTTCGACGCGACGACAGATTCGGCGTGTGAATACGAGACCGATCGCATGCGCTTTCTTGGTCGCGGGCGCACGCTGCGTGACGCCTTGGCCATGCAACCCGGACAGGTGCTGTCGGGTACCCAAGGCTGCGTGCTTGACCCGATTTTTAGCTTGCGTCGCCGGGTAAGGCTGGCTTGTGGTGACACGGTGACGGTGAGCTTCATGACTGCGGTCGCCGATTCGCGCGGCGCCGTGCTCGGTCTGCTGTCATCGGCGAACAAGGAGCGATCAAGCGACGAGCTCCTCGCCAGCGCCAAGGCATTCCGTCTTGCCGGGCTTGGTCATCTTGGCATCGATCCCGGGCGAGCAGAGTGCTATGACAACCTCGTCGGCCCGCTCCTGTATGCGTGCAACGCATGGAGGCCGCCGTCCAGTGTGCTGGGTCTCGCCCAGGGTGGTGCGCCTGTGCTTTGGAGCGTTGGTATCTCCGGCGACCGGCCCATCGTGCTCTTGCACGTCGGGGCCGAGTCGGCGCGCCCCTGCGTGACCGACGTGCTGTTGGCCCAGCGTTACTGGCAGTCCCGGCGCTTGGGTGTGGATGTCGTCTTGCTCCACGCAGGTCACGCCGAACAAAACGCCTGGTTCGCCGAGCTTGAGCAGCAGGCGAAGGCGCAGAACACGCTGCTTTCCGCCACGGCGGACGTCTCGCCGGCCCAGGCATTTGCGTTGGCTGGGCAAGACCTGTCTGAAACCCTGCGGACCGGCCTCATGACCGCGGCCCGCGTGGTGCTCGACGCATCGCAGGGGCTACCCGAACCGGCGCCGAGAGTGATCGAATGTTTGCCCAGCGGCTACCGACCCCGTGAGCGTGGACGTCCACTTGCGGGCAAAGGAGGCACTCGTGCATCCAGCGCCGCTGACGGTTCGGAATTCAGTAATGGCACCGGCGCCTTCATCGCCTCGGGTCGCAGCTATGCCATCGCGCTCGACGACGATCGTTGTACGCCGATGCCGTGGATCAACATTATCGCCAACCCGGATTTTGGCTTTCTGGTATCGGCCGAGGGTGGTGGTTACAGCTGGTCGAGCAATAGCCAGCAGAACACACTGACCCCGTGGCCCAACGATCCGGTCAGCGACTCGCCACACGAGATACTCTATCTGCGCGATGAGGACAGCGGTGAGCTATGGAGCGCCACGCCGTTGCCGATTCGCGTGTCGGGGCGAAGCTATGCCGTCGAGCACGGCAAAGGATTCAGTCGTTTCAGTCATGAGGCGCACGGCATCGGCGTGGAGCTATCCCAGTTCGTCCCGCCAAGCGATGCGATCAAGCTGTCCCAGCTAAGACTGCGCAACAACTCGACCCAGGTTCGGCGCCTGTCGATAACCCTGTATGTCGAATGGGCGCTGGGTGCCAACGGCGTGGTGGCCGCGCCCTTCGTGGTGACCTCGCGCGATCCGACCACGGGCGCCTTGCTGGCCCGCAACCGTTGGCGGGCGGCGTTTGGCGACAGGGTCGCCTTCATCGATCTTGCGGGCCAGCGTTGCCCAGGTACCGGCGATCGCCTGGCTTTTCTTGGGCGTTATGGAACCGTCGCCCGCCCTGCCGCGCTTGCCGATGGCGCGCCACTGGAGGAGCGAACCGGCGCCGGACTTTGTCCCTGCGGCGCACTGCAGACGGTCGTAGAAATTCCACCCGGCCACGACATCAGCGTCACGGCCATGCTTGGCGAGGCCAACTCGGACGATGCCGCTTCGGCGCTGATCGAGAAATATCGCCACGCGGATTTGAATGCCCTGCTGGGCGAGGTGCGCAACCAGTGGAATGAGGTGCTCGACACTGTGCAGGTGCGCACACCCAACCGCGCCATGGATGTACTGCTCAATGACTGGCTTTTGTATCAGGCGCTCGCCTGCCGCATGTGGGCGCGAACGGCCTACTACCAATCCAGCGGCGCTTACGGCTTTCGCGACCAGTTGCAGGACGCGATGGCCTTGTGCATCGCCTGCCCGCAAGTCGCTCGCGAACACCTGCTTCGAGCCGCAGGCAGGCAGTTCGCGCAGGGCGATGTGCAGCACTGGTGGCTGCCGCCGGCCGGGCAGGGTGTCCGTACGCACATAAGCGATGACCGCCTCTGGCTTCCCTATGTGGCCGCGCACTATGTCGCCACCACGGGCGATACCGCCGTGCTGGAAGAGGCGCTGCCTTTTCTGGACGGCCCGCCAATCAAACCGGGCGATGCCGATGCGTTTTTTCAGCCCGGCATATCGAATGAAAAGGCCAGCCTGTACGAACATGCGGCGCGCGCCATCGATACCAGCCTGACCCAAGGCGCCCATGGGCTGCCCCTGATGGGTGCCGGCGACTGGAACGACGGTATGAACCTGGTGGGTGCCGAAGGGCGGGGCGAGAGCATCTGGCTGGCGTGGTTCCTGCTCGCCACGATGGCGGCATTCGAACCGTGGGCGCTGGCGCAAGGCGACGAGGATCGCCTCGACATCTGGCGGCACTTCGCCGGTGGCCTGCGCAAGGTACTCGAGAGCGAAGCTGCGTGGGACGGCGACTGGTATCGGCGCGCGTACTACGACAGCGGACTGCCCCTGGGCTCGCATGAAAGCGATGAATGCAAGATCGACGTGATCGCCCAGTCATGGAGCGTGATCGCCGGCCCGATCAATGTTGAACATGCCGTCAAGGCGATGGCCTCAGTCGATCGGTACCTGGTGATGCACAAGGAAAAAATCGCGTTGCTGCTGGCACCGCCGTTCGATCGGACACAGGCAAACCCGGGCTATATCAAGGGCTATCCACCGGGTATCCGCGAGAACGGTGGGCAATATACCCATGGCGCCACCTGGTCGGTATTCGCCTATGCAAAGCTGGGACAAGGGGAGCGCGCCATGGCGACCTTCGACATGCTCAACCCGATCCTCCACAGCGACACAGCGCAAGCCGTCGATCGCTACAAGGTCGAACCGTACGTGTCCTGCGCGGACGTCTATTCGGTGGATCCCTACATAGGACGCGGGGGCTGGACCTGGTATACGGGTTCGGCGGGTTGGCTATATCGCGCGGGGATGGATGGCATGCTTGGCTTCCGGCGACAGGCAGGCTATCTGCTGCTGGACCCGTGCATACCCGCCTCCTGGCCGGGCTTCAGCATGACTTATCGGCACCGCGGCCCCACCTCGGGGATCACCCGCTATGAGATCACGGTGGAAAATCCCGACGCGGTTTGTCGCGGCGTCGCGCTGGCCGAACTTGACGGTGCCGTCTTGCCCTCGGCCAACCAGCGCATTCCGCTCGTAGATGACGGTCGGCTGCATACGGTGCGCATCGTGCTCGGTGGCGACAAGCTCGAGTGAGCTCGGGATGTTGGCGATCCAATACGCTGATACCGGGGGACCGGGGTGGCCGACACGGCGAAGCTGCCGACATGGGGCTTCGTACGCGAGCTTGGCGCGTTCTCGTTGTTAACGCAGCGCATGGCTTCACGGGTGTCGTAGACAACGCGAACGCTTCAAAAACGAAGCCGTGCGCCCAGCATGTAACTGCGTTCGGGGCCGGGCTCGAAATAGCGGCCGTTACCATCGTTGACGATGACCGAGCCGATGTAGCGGCGGTTGGCGAGGTTGTTCACCCGGGCGCTGAGGTCGAGCCGGGTGGCGCCGGTGAGGTTGAAGATATAGCCAGCGTCCAGGTCGATCAGGCCATAGCCGGCGGCCCGCTGGGTGTCGATGTCGTTGACGGTGACCGAGCCGACACTGGTGAAGGTGAGGCCTTCGCGCCAGCCGCTGCCGTCGCCGTGCTCCAATCGCAGAGAGCCGTAGTTTTCCGGCACGCCCGGAATGCGCGAGCCAGCGGCGACCGGCCTGGTCGGCACCGGGCAGGGTGTGCCGGTGCAGGCGAGGAAAGCGTCGCGGAAGCGCGCCTGCAGGTGCGTATAGCCGGCATTGAGCTTCCAGTTCGC
>DASXND010000461.1:0-3642 GCA_036495265.1 Dyella sp. | reverse complement strand
TCTGCGCCAGCAACATGGCGTGTACGGCGGGAAGCAGGGGTGCGCCCTGGCCACCCGCGGCCACGTCGGCACGGCGAAAATCGGCCACCACATCGATGCCGCAGCGCTCGGCAATCACCGAGGGATCGCCCACTTGCAGGGTGAACGGGTGTTCGCCCGAAGGTCGGTGGCGCAGGGTCTGGCCATGCGAGCCGATTGCGCGCACGGCGGATCGTATGCCTTCATTGCGCGCCAATAATTGTGAGGCTGCCTCAGCGAAGCACTGGCCGATGGCCACGTCGAGACGTCCGTAGGCATCGAGGTCGAGACGGGTTTCATCCTGCGCCACGGCAAGAATGCGCGTGCGCAGTGCGTCCGGCCACGGATGCGTCAGCGCATCCACCAATTGGGGCGTGTCGTTCTCGAAGCGGACCAGCGCGGCGTCAATGCCGTCGGCGCTGGTGCCCGAGATCAGGCCGAGGTAAAGCGCCGAAGCATCGTTCACGCGAAATGGTTACTCAGTCGTCGTTGCGCTTGTTGCCGCTGGCGCGGGCCAGCTTGATATTCGCGTCCAGGGTCTTCAGGCGAGCCAGCTGCGGCTGCACCACCTGGGCCCTGAATTTCGCCAGCTGCGCGCCCGGCAGTGGTTCGGGCTTGGGCAGCGTCACCTTCTGCGGATCGCGCTGCACGTTGTTGACGCGGAATTCGTAGTGCAAATGCGGGCCGGTGGCCAGACCCGTCATGCCGACATAGCCGATCACCGAACCCTGGCTCACGCGCTGGCCCACCTTCTCGCTGGCAAACTTGGACATGTGGCCATAGGCCGTGCTGATGCTGCCGTCGTGCTGGATGATCACGAAGTTGCCGTAACCGTTCATCCAACCCTTGAACTTGACCACACCATCGCCCGCGGCGTGGATCGGCGTTCCGGTTGGCGCGGCGTAATCCACACCCTGGTGTGCGCGCATGAGGCCGAGAATCGGGTGCATGCGCGCCGCGCTGAATTGCGAGGAGATGCGGGTGAAGTCCACCGGAATGCGCAGGAAGGATTTCTGGATCGGCCGGCCGTCCTCGCTGAACCAGCCGTAGCTGCCATCGTCCTTCTTGAAGCGATAAGCCGTATAGCGGTCACCCTGGTTCACGAACTCGGCCGCCACGATCTCGCCTTCATGCAGATAGGCGCCATCGCGATACACGTCGTCGTAGATCACGGTGAAGCTGTCGCCCTCGCGCAGATCCTGCACAAAGTCGATGTCGTATTTGAACAGCTCAGCGAGCTTGAGCACCATCTGCGTGCTCATGCCGGCCTTGGAGCCAGCGGCGAACAGGGAGCTGTCGATGGTGCCGTGGGCGACGTGCTCGCGACGCTCCACTTCACGCGTCTGCGCCGTCACCGTCGCCTTGTCGCCGTCGAAGCGCATGACGGCGCGGCTGGCTTCATCCTTGTCGAAACGAATGCCCTTCAAGCTGCCATCGCTACCCAGCAGGAAATCGAACTCCTGACCCGGGCGGATGTTGTGCAAGGCCTTGGTGTCGCCGGCCTGATCGACCACATGCTGAAGATCGGTAAGGCTCAGGCCCTGGCCCTGAAAGATATCGGACAGTGTCTGGCCCGGCTGCACCTGCACGATGTGCCAATCCTCGACGGTGGGCACTTGCGCGGTTTCGGGCGCGGCGCGCGGTAGTGCCAGCGGCAGCATGGCATGCGCCGTGGACACCGTGTCCGGGCGCATCGCGCTGGCCCACGCCGGAATGATGAAGCCGGAAAGCGCGGTGATCAGCAGCGCCGTGCCAGCAAGCATCCAGCGTTCGCGATGCCAGCGGATCGGTTCCGCATCGCCATGACAACCGAATGACCAGTGCGCACAGCGTTCATAAAAGTGAGAGTGACGACGCTGCGCCTTGCGGCGCATAGCCTGTTTGCGCGCAGCGCGCGCGATCCCTTTACTCTCACCCATGCCCGGTGTTCCCCGAGGTACAAATTTCTAGTTGGGCCGTACCATAGCGGTCATGTGTAAAGGGCGTCAACGCCTTTTCCATCAATGGTTTGCGCGATCTTCGGGGTTAACGCACAATTAACGGTATCGAGGGGGCAGCTATGCTCTCGCAGCTGTCCAGACAACCCGTGGATCGAGGAATACATGAACGAGCTTGAGCAGGCGCTAGCCACCATCGCGCGCGGCGCCGACGAAATTATCAAGCAGGAAGAGCTGGTCGAGCGCTTGAAGCTCGGGCGCCCGCTGCGCATCAAGGCCGGCTTCGATCCGACCGCGCCGGACCTGCATCTGGGCCACACCGTGCTGCTCAACAAGATGCGCCAGTTCCAGGATCTGGGGCATGAGGTGATTTTCCTGATTGGCGATTTCACCGGCATGATCGGTGACCCCACGGGCAAGAACATCACGCGCAAGCCGCTGACTCGCGACGACGTGCTTGCCAATGCCCGGACCTATGCCGAGCAGGTCTTCAAGGTGCTCGACAGGGAGCGCACCGAGCTGCGCTTCAATTCCGAGTGGTTCGGCCAGATGACGGCAGCCGACATGATCAAGCTCGCTGCGCAGCACACGGTAGCGCGCATGCTCGAGCGCGACGATTTCGCCAAGCGCTATGCCGGGCAGCAGCCGATCGCCATCCACGAGTTCCTGTACCCCTTGGTGCAGGGTTACGACTCCGTCGCGCTCCAGTGCGACGTCGAGCTGGGTGGCACCGACCAGAAGTTCAACCTGCTGATGGGCCGTGCCCTGCAGGAGCACCATGGGCAGCCGGCCCAGATCGTGCTGACCATGCCGCTGCTGGAAGGCCTGGATGGCGTCAACAAGATGTCCAAGTCCCTGGGCAACTACATAGGTATCAACGAGCCCGCCATCGACATGGTCACCAAGACCATGAAGATCGGTGACGAGCTGATGTGGCGCTGGTTCGAGCTGCTCAGCTTCGAGACCTCGCTGGACGACCTCGCACGTATGAAGCAAGACATCGCGAGCGGTGCGCTCCATCCGCGTGACGCCAAGCTGCGCCTGGCGCGCGAACTGACCACGCGTTTCCATGATGCTGCTGCCGCGGAGCAGGCGATTGCGGGCTGGCATGCGGTCGTCACCGGCGAAGGCGATACGAGTCTGTTGCCGCTCACCGAAATTGCCGTGCCTGCGGAAGGCCTGCGTTTGCCTGCACTACTTACTGCGGCAGGACTCACAGCAAGCAACTCCGAAGCGAATCGCAAGCTCAAGGAACGCGCCGTGCGCATTGACTCAGAAGTCGTCGAAGACGCGCAACGCATGTTTCCTGCGGGATTCGAAGCGGTTTTGCAGGTCGGCAAGCGAAATTTCGCACGCGTGTTGTTGACGTCTGCGTGAGTCGATCGCGACGACGCCAGCTCGTCGCGATGCATTCGCGAACAGAGTTTCGCGTGAGAACAACGTCTTACGCGAAACGCGAAAAATAATTTCAAAAATTGCTTGTCAAAGGTGGGGGGTCTACCTATTATTCGCCTCCCGCCGCTGGCAACGTCTTCCACGGCAACAACGACAGCAAAAAGTTCCACGCTGAAGGTGTTGACGGACCGGAAAAACGATGTAAGATGAGCGGCTCACTCGGAACGAAATGTTCCAACGCGACCTCGGCAACGAGTCGCAAGTGATTGAGATCTTTGACAGTGTGCGCAGG
>DASXND010000460.1:0-5679 GCA_036495265.1 Dyella sp. | reverse complement strand
AAAGGCGCAGCAGGCGGTGTTGCAGGCCGCGTTCGATACCGAACTGGCAGCCGATGAGCTGCGTCGTTACCAGAAGTTCGCCAAGCCCGGTCAACCCTCTCCACACATTGTCCAGCTCAGGCAGCGGCAGGCCGCTGCTCGACAGGCTTCCAGCCTGTCGAGGCAGGCGTTCATCAAGGCCGCCGCGGCGTTCGTTCGGAAAGCCGACATCGAGGTTCCGCCGCGCGTGGCGCTAGAAGCATTCGTCACCAGCTGGATCGAAGCGAATATTCCCGCCGGATCACCCCCGGAGACTAGTTTCCGATCCGGGTGATTTTCTGGCCTTGCACGCCGGCGCCGCCCATAAGCCCGCGTTGCCCGAAGATGAAGACGTACACATCCGAGCTAAGCGTCTGGGTCGTCGCTGACTTGGCCATGCCCTGGTCCATCACGACGATGCTCGGTCCCACGCCCACGGACCAGCCATCGCTCTTGTCGAGATAGGCGACCGCTTCGTTCGTGGTGAAAAACATGACCTGGGCGAACGACTGCGCGCCCGCCTGAAATCCAAACGATGCCGCCGACAGGTTGAACTTGCCGACCACCTTGCCACGCTCGATCAAGACCCCGTCGCCGCCTTGTCCGCCGACCATGAAACCCGCCTTGAGGATGTTCGGGAAGACCAGAATGGCCTTGGATTTACCGGCGAACTCCTTGGCCTTTGGCTCCGATGCATACAGGGAATTTAGCGCTGCAAAACTGTCGTTCCTCAGTTTCGCGTCTTTCGCCTGGTCCTTGGACGAAGACGGGGGATCAGCGGGAAACGGAGCTGCCTGGATTGAGGAGGAGGCCACCACCATGAGCAGGATAGGGACGATTGCAGCAAATCTCATTGGCTTGAACATGGCGTTGACTTCCTCTGGAGAGAGATCGGTGAAGGAGCATGGCAAGCTGAAGATGGATCATTGGCCGCTATTGGATGGCGCATACGTTCATGCACAAATCGCCTGGGTCGGATATGAGCCGACCGGGCACGCGCATGCCAGCACGCCTCGCTACAAAGTAGAAACCCGTGGAGTCCCGAGCACCAGCGAAAAAGTACCGGCCGGCACTACGTAGTTTTGCGGATACAGGGCGCCATCAGCGTGTGCCGATGAGCGGAGCCTGCGTTGCTGGTCGCTTCGGAGCGAAGGGCGGGTGGTCAGACACTCATCAGCAGTTGTTCGGGCGGGACGTGTACCTCGTCGCCTGCCGTTGCACGCGTACGCGCAAGCCACTCCAGCCATTCGCTGAGCACGATGAGGGTCCAAATCGCGCGCGAGTGGTCGTTGGAACGCAGGCAATGTTCCGTCATCAGCTCTTGTGCGGCTTCGGTGACAATGCCGGCACCAGCGAGCGCCCGGCTGGCGAGCCGTGACCTCGCCCAGTTGTACAAGGGGCCGCGCAGCCATTGCGCCAGGGGCACGGAAAGGCCTCGCTTGCGCCGGGTCACCACCGAGCGGGGCAGGTAGCGCTGGGCATAGTCCTTGAGGAACACCTTGGTGGTGAGGCCGTGAACGCGCGCTTCCAGCGGCAACGTGGCGGCAAACTCGATCACCGTCTGATCGAGAAATGGCGCCCTGATCTCCACGCCATGACACATGCCGCCGCGGTCCGCCTTGGCCATCAAGGCATCGGGCAGCGAATGTCCGAAGTCATAAGCCTGGAGGGCATCGACCACGGCGCCAAGGTCGTGATCGGTGAAGTCGATCGGTGGCTCGACGCCAAGGCGCCGCAGCCATTCGGGTGAGATGCTCGCGGTCCACAGCAGGTGGCGGGTCAGTCCGTCGAGTTCCTGGCCGCGCACAAAGCGCTTGAGCAGAAAAGAGACGGTGACCTTCTTGTCGCTGACCGGGAGTCGCTCGACGAGGCGCCGGATGCCCGACCGCAGGACAGCGGGAAGCTGCGCGTAGCGTCCCGCCAGGTGCGCACCCAGGTAAGTGGGGTAACCGCCGAATAGCTCATCCGCACCCTCGCCGGCGAGCAGGACGCGTACATCCTGGGAGGCTCGTCGGGTCACCAGTGCCAGCGGCAGCCAGGCCGGATCGGCAAGTGGCTCCCCCGTGGTCGAGACCAGTTGGCGGATGCCGTCCGGAATGTCGTGCGGAGAAACGGTTACGGGAACGAAGTCGCAACCGAGATGGGCGGCCATTTGCGCGGCATGGCCGCCCTCGTCGAACGATGCCTCGGCGAACCGGATGCAGTAGGCGGAGAGTTTCTTGTCCGGGCGCAAGCTGCGCGCAACGGCCGTCATCAGGGCAGAGTCCACCCCGCCGCTCAGCAGCACGCCGTAGTCGACATCGATATCACTCTGTCGCTGCACGGCATGGCGGAAGATCTGGTCGAAAGCGTCCTTGCTTGGCGTGGACTGCTTGGCGATGCCTATCGGCGACGTCCAGTAACGCACATATCGCGTACCGGCCGGTTCGATGACGATCATTTCACCGGGGCGGACCTTGCGATGATCTTCCAGCAGGCTGCGCGGCGATGGGCAGTATCCCGAGCGCAGATAGTGGGCCAGCGAGGCGGGATCAAGCTGCGCGCTGGAGCCTTGAGCCGCCACCAGGGCTGATAGCTCCGAGGCGAAATACACCGCATTGTCGGAGGTCGCGTAGTAGAGGTGACGTTCGCCAGCGCGGTCCCTCGCCAGAATGAGCCGTTGATTGCGCGCATCCCACAGGGCGATGGCGAATACCCCTTGCAAGTGCTCGAGAAAGTCGAGCCCCTTTTCGAGATAGAGCGGCGCAATGACGGCAACATCCGTGCTCTGCGGGATGACGTGTCCGCTTTGCTCGAGCATGTGCCGCAGCTCGCGGTGGTTGTCGATCTCGCCGTTGCAGGCAACGACGATACCGTCCTGATGCTCGATCAAGGGTGGCTGCTGCTGGTCGACTCCACGGATTGCCAGGCGATTGACGGCCATGACGATGTCGCGACTCGAGAACGTCGCGTTTCCGTTGGGCCCACGATGCGCCATGGTCCGGAGCATGGCGTCGGTCTGCAGCTCCATGGTTGCAGACGATTCGCCCGTGTTCCGATTCAAGATGCCGCCGATTCCGCACATCGTTGCAAGTTCCCGAGCAGTAAGGTGAAGCGCAGGTCAGCCCTGTATCCGCATCAGCGCGTCGCCGCGCCAGATGCCAAGATGGTTCGCCGCATGCACCTGGCAATTGGCCAGGGCAGGTTGAATGGCGGCCGGGTCAATCGTGTGATCGACGATGACCAGCGTCTGGTGCTGCTCGCGTATCGCCGAGCAGAGCGATGCCGCACCTTCGGGCGTTCGCCAGGCGACGCCATACACCGGCTTGTTCAAATACAGGCGAAGCCCCCACGGCGTCTGTTCTTCGATGGCATACATCGCGTCCGTATTCACGATGACGATGACGGCGGCGACGTCCTGCAGCGGCGTCATGGTGGCGATCTCGCGCGCAGCCTGGCGATTGTCGTCCGCCGGATGCATGGCATAGGCCGCGACACCCTTGGCGGCCACCAGGGCGATCACCCATAGGCACAGCATCACCCGCTGGCGTGGTACCTGAAGATCGATCCTGTCGCGAAGCTGAAGTGCTACCAGGAGCGACAGCGGCAGGAACAGCGGCAGCACATAGAGCGGCAGCCGCGACTGGGAAAGACAGAACACCACGAAAGGAACCAGAAACCAGAGCAGCAGGAAAGGTTCGATGGCGTGCTGGCCGTACCAGGTGCGCCAGTTGGCCCGCGAGATGCTCGAGCGCACGGCGCGAAACAAGCCGGGCCACCAGGGAAGCGAGCCAAGCACCAGCACGGGGAGATAAACCACGGCCCAGCCGAATGCACCAGGATGCCGGCGATGCACCGCGGTAAAGATGCGGCCATACACCTCTTGATGCAGGAAGTAGTGCAGCAGCCAGGGATAGCGCATGGAGGCGAGCAGATACCAGGTGAAACCGACCACCAGAAATGCCGCGATACCTGCCAGCGTGAACGCGCGTCGCACGCCCTGCCAGCCATCACGGCTGGCGGCGTAAATCAGGATGGCGAGCAGCGGCAACAAGCCCGGCGGACCCTTGGTGAGGAAGGCCAGGCCAAAACCCAGCCACATCAGGGTCACGCCCTGGCGTCGATCACGTTCGCTGTCGAACACGATCGAACGTACGAACCCAAGTACCGCCAAGGCCTCAAATAGCGTGAGAAATACGTCAGTACTGATGATGTTGGCGGTCAAGAACGGGAACAGCGTGCAGCCGTAGATGAGGCCCGGCAACCAGGGTTTCTCCGGCACCAGCCGCCTGCCCATTGCATAGAGCACCCACATGGTGAGTACCAAAGAGATGGCATGGGGGGCTCGCGCCGCCCAGGTGTTTCGGCCAAATACCTGGAGTGACGACGCAATGATCCAATAGGTGAGCGGCGGTTTCGAGAAATTCAGTTCGCTGGGGCTGTATCCGGGTGCGAGAAAGTTGCCGGAATCGAGCATCTGCAGCGCGGCACCAACGTAACGGCCTTCATCCGGACTCCACAGCCCTCGCGTGCCCTGGAACGCGAAGCCCAGGATCAGCCCAAGCAAGATCAACCACAGCAAAGGCCGGTGTCGAGAGTTGCCCAGAAGGCCTCGCGAGCGGTCTTCACTGATCGCGCTATCGGACATGATCAGATTCCTTGAGGCGTTTCGAAGCGCGTTGGCCATGAAAGATGTCACGGCCGAGCCTGGCGTGTTCTAAGCATATGCAGATTGCGTAGGAACACGAGCAAGGTCACGGTCTCTCCGATAATGAAAACCGGCTCCTGCCGATGAATGGCGTAACAAAGAATGATCGACCCGCCAGCGACACTCAGGTACCAGAACGCGCCTGGTATGACGCTTTTCCCGCGCGCCTCGCTATACAGCCACTGTACGAGAAATCGCGCGCCAAACAGCGCCTGGCCGACCAGGCCCGCGGCAATCCACAGGGATTGATTGTCGATATGCATCAGTTCACGGCCTCACGGCGTAGCTGCCGGTTCTCGCGCAGGCGCAATTGAAGATTTCGCACGTAAATGAGAACACCTCCTGTTTGTCCCACAATGAACACGGGGTCCTGCTTGTGGATGGCGTAGCCGAGGAGGGTCGCGCCGCCAACGATGCTGGCGTACCAGAAGACCATGGGTATGACGCTCTGGCGCTTGATCTCGCTGTAGATCCATTGCAGGAGGAAGCGGGCGGAAAAGATCGTCTGCCCGGTCAAGCCAACGACCAGCCAGCGGCTGCTAGAGCCGTCCATACGCGCCTCCCAAATGAAAAACCAGGGCGCATGCACTCAATGAACAACGTTTCGCCGAGCATCTCGCGCGTGGCGAGACTTCGATAAGGTGGATTTTCATGTCAGCCCACCGTAAGGCAGGCCGCTGATGGGGTGGCCCTTCTCAGTGCGCGATCGGTGGTGCGGGGCATGACGGTCACGATACGCGCGCGGAGGTCAGTATGCGCTACCGGCGAGCCCGGGCAAGTACTGCGCGACGAAAGTGCTACATCTATGAAGCATGCAGGAGCAGAAACGCGTTCGGGCATGGTGGCTATCGCGACCGATTGGGAGTTGCCTGAGCATAGCGAGGACACATGTCTTTTGGGGCATCGCGCGCGACAAAAAACGTGTTGCGGTTCATCCCACCCGGCACTCAGCGGAATTTGCTCGCGAGTGGCTT
>DASXND010000459.1:0-3570 GCA_036495265.1 Dyella sp. | reverse complement strand
CAACATTCGTCCGAATGCATCTTCATGGTGATCTCCGCAGGCTGGTGGCGAAACGCCGGCGTACTACATGCTTCGCGCCATGAAACCCGTGTGAAGCCTGCCGGCCACGCACCGCGATCCCACGCGACCTGCCGATCGCGTGGGATCCGATTCGCGCAACCTGGATCAGCGGGCCTCGTGCGCGGGCACACCCAGTTCCTGCAGCAACTGCGGTGCCGGGTACACCTTGTCCATCAGCCAGCGCATTTATAGAGCTGCTCAGCCACCGCCATAAACAGCGTCATCGGCGACACTCCATGACACGATTCCTTACGCTCTCGCTGATTTCGCCTCGGGCGATTGACTCTGCTTGGCGAGGTAGCCGTAACCGTACAGCGACACAGCCAGTACGCAACTGCCCGCTCCTAGCGCGACAAAGAATCCCGCCCGTGTACCCAACAGATCGATCACCCACCCAGACAAGGCCGCTCCGCAAGCCACGCCAACACCGAGTCCCGTGATCAGCCAAGTAAGGCCTTCCGTAAGTTTTGAACTCGGCACCGAAGCTTCGACCAGAGTCATCGCGACAATCATGGTCGGCGCGAAGAAAATTCCCGCCAAGAACACGGCGAACGCCAGCGTCGCGATATTCCACACGAACAGCAATGGGACCGCGGTGAGGGCTGTAGCCATGCCACCGTAGAGCAGCAGACAGTGGAGCGGTGTCTTCAACTTGGCCGCTCCAAACGCCATCCCCGCCGCGCAAGAACCCAGCGCATACACCGACAACACCAAACTTGCAGCCGCAAGAATGCCTTGATCTTTTGCAAAGGCGACGCTGACGACATCTATCGTACCGACGATGATTCCCATCGCCATGAGCAAGGCGGTCAGGATTTTCACGACACCCGCCCGGATCGCCGAGCCGGAATTCGATGACGATTGCGGATGAACCGGCGGCTCGGTAGCTTTCTGCAAAACAAATGCTGTGACACCCACAGTGAGCATGAGCAACGCTATCAGCGGACCAGCCTCGGGAAATACGGCGACGCTTAGCCCCACGGAAATTGGCGGTCCGACGATGAAGCAAACTTCATCCAGGACGCTCTCCAGTGCGTAGGCCGTTTGCACTTGCGGTCTACCGCGGTACACCTCAGTCCATCGCGCCCTCACCATCGCTGACATGCTGGGCATGGTTCCGGAAAGCCCTGCGAAGACGAACAGACTCCATGCCGGAGCATCGAGCCAAGTGCACAGCAGCAGCGAGAGCATACCCAAGGCGCTAAGGCCGGCCGCCACAGGCAAGACCCTGCCTTGGCCGAAGTGGTCAACCATTCGAGAAATCTGCGGCGCAAGAATCGCACATGAAAGCGCAAACGTGGCTGCAACGGAGCCGGCAAGCCCATAACTTCCCTTGACCTGGGACAGCATGGTGATGATCCCGATCCCGGTCATTGAGATCGGCATTCGAGCGATCATTCCTGCGAGGGCGAACGCTTTTGTACCCGGGGCTTTGAACAAGTCAAGGTAGGGATTGGTCACAAAGCATCTCCTGTCCAAACTTGTCGGCGGATTTGACCGCCGCGCTGTGTGGCACCTTGGTCAAGTCAGCCGGGTCCGCCGGGTTGCCCAGGAAGCCCGCGGCGCGCAACTGCTTGCCAATGGTCGGCAACTGCGAAGGCATCCACATACCCAGCGAATCGCATGAACTTGCGAATATATTCCCGTTCGCTGTCGCAGCAACGCTGCAGTGCAAGAAAGCGGCGCGGCCTCCCGCCTTCTATAATTGGCGTTTTCCCGCCATCCCCACGGAAACCCCATGCCTCAGATGATGAAAGCCCTGGTCAAGCGCAAGCCCGAGCAGGGCATCTGGATGGAAGAAGTACCCGTTCCCGAAGTCGGCGCCAACGAGGTGCTGATCAAGATGGAGAAGACCGCGATCTGCGGTACCGACCTGCACATCTATAAGTGGGACGACTGGTCGCAGCGCACCATCAAGCCCGGTCTGACCATCGGCCATGAGTTTGTCGGCCGTATCGTGGAGATCGGCCCGGGTGTCACCGGCTACAAGATCGGCGACCGCGTCTCGGCCGAAGGCCACATCGTGTGCGGGCACTGCCGCAACTGCCGCGCCGGCCGCCAGCACCTGTGCCCGAATACGGTCGGCATCGGCGTGAACCGCAACGGCGCCTTTGCCGAATACATGACCATGCCGGCGTCGAACCTGTGGCCGATCCCGGACCAGATTCCGTCCGAGCTGGCGGCGTTCTTCGACCCGTACGGCAACGCCGCGCATTGCGCGCTTGAGTTCGACATGATCGGCGAGGACGTGCTGATCACCGGCGCCGGCCCGATCGGCATCATTGCCGCCGGTATCGCCAAGCACGTGGGCGCGCGCAATGTCGTCGTCACCGACGTCAACGACTACCGCCTGAAACTGGCGGCCGACATGGGCGCCACCCGCGTGGTGAACGTGTCGAACCAGTCGCTGAAGGACGTGATGAAGGACCTGCACATGGAAGGCTTCGATATTGGCCTGGAAATGAGCGGCAACCCGCGCGCATTCAACGACATGCTCGACTGCATGTATCACGGCGGCAAGATCGCCCTGCTCGGCATCTTGCCCAAGGGCGCCGGCATCGACTGGGACAAGGTGATCTTCAAGGGCCTCACCATGCAAGGCATCTACGGCCGCCGCATGTACGAGACCTGGTACAAGATGACCCAGATGGTGCTCACCGGTTTCCCGCTGCAAAAGGTGCTCACGCACCAGATCGCCATCGACGACTTCCAGAAGGGTTTTGACCTGATGGACGCCGGCAAGTGCGGCAAGGTCGTCTGCTCCTGGAACTGAGTTTCCACAAAGCCATCACATAACGCGCTTCCCCGCCGACCAACCGGCGGGGAAGACGCTCTGCGGTCAGGATCGCCCTAGTACACTGCAACAAGGCGGCCGACAGAATCGCCGGGATTGTGAAGGTGTACGGCTAGAGGGCTGTGCACGGTCGGCGCGCGATGATACGGGAGCATCGTCCGCATGGCTGATCTTTTCAGCAACCCCCATTTGGCCAAGGGGCGCGAGCGCGCCCTCACCGTCTATCGATCCCACCGCGTACGCAAGACGCTACTGATCCTGGCCATCGTGCTGGTGATCTTCGGACTGCTCGGCTTTCTTGCGGCACCCTCGATCATCCGCTCGCAGATCGAATCTCGCGCCAGCGTCGCGCTGCAACGCCCGGTCACCCTGGGCGCCGTGCACCTGAACCCGTACACGCTGCGACTGCAGCTCGACCAACTGCATATCGCTGACCGCGACGGCAAATCGGCCTTCGTGGACATCGACCAGGCCGTGATCAAGGCGTCCTGGTCGTCGCTGTTCCGCATGGCGCCCGTACTGAACGAACTCGCCCTGCAGCATCCACGCGTCCGCATCGTGCGCACGGCGGACCAGCGCTTT
Organism: Dyella sp.; assembly: GCA_036495265.1. GTDB lineage: Bacteria > Pseudomonadota > Gammaproteobacteria > Xanthomonadales > Rhodanobacteraceae > Dyella. The sequence continues at coordinate 134 of DASXND010000459.1, read as the reverse complement.
AACTTCAGCGACATTATCGAACGCTTCGCATCCAAGCCTACGGACCCGAAGACACCACCGGCGCGCTTTGCGCTGTCCAATATCAGCGTGCACAACGGTGACATCCAGTTCGACGACCAGCTGATGAAGGCCAA
>DASXND010000458.1:0-2591 GCA_036495265.1 Dyella sp. | reverse complement strand
GCGAGCATGACCTCACCGAGAACATCATCCACCTGGTGCTGGCCCGCCTGCCCGACGCCCCGGCCGGCAGCCGCGGCATCTCGATGTTCATCGTGCCGAAGTTCAAGGTGAACGCCGATGGCTCGCTGGGTGCGCGCAATGCCGTGGCCGCCGTAGACCTGCAGCGCTTCCTTGGTGCTTTCCTGCGCCAGCTCGGTCACCACGCCCTTGGCGATGGGAATGAGGAAGGCGACCAGGTCGCTCGCCTGTTTGCGGGTGGCTTCGTCGACACCGCGTGCTTCGACGTCGGTCTGCAGCGACGTGTACAGCAGCAGGGCGCGCGAGCCTTCGGCGATGGCGCGCTGGGTCAGCAGCATGCGACGCACGTCCGGCTGCACCAGCAGGTTGTCGGCCGGCTTGTCCGGGAACTTCGGACCCGACAGCGCACGCGACTGCAGGCGCTCGCGGGCGTAGTTGCTGCTGTTCTGCAGGGCGCGCTCGGTGAGCGCCAGGCCCTGCACGCCGACACCAAGGCGGGCGGCATTCATCATGGTGAACATGGCAGCCAGGCCCTTGTGCGGCTGGCCGATCAGATAGCCTTCGGCGGCGTCGAAGTTCATCACGCAGGTGGCCGAACCGCGCAGGCCCATCTTGTGCTCGATGGCGCCGGCGGCCACCGCATTGCGTGCCCCCACCGAGCCGTCCGCATTGACCTTGAACTTGGGCACGATGAACATCGAGATGCCGCGACTGCCGGCCGGTGCGTCAGGCAGGCGGGCCAGCACCAGGTGGATGATGTTCTCGGTGAGGTCATGCTCGCCGGCGCTGATGAAGATCTTGGTGCCGGTGATCTTGTAGCTGCCGTCCGCGCTGGGCTCGGCGCGGGTTTTCAGCAAGCCCAGGTCGGAGCCAGCCTGCGGCTCGGTCAGGCACATGGTGCCGGTCCAGCGGCCTTCCACGATCGGCTTGAGATAGGTGTTCTGCTGCGCCTCGGTGCCGTGCACCTCCATCGCGTGGCAGGCGCCTTCGGACAGCAGCGGGTACAGGCTCCACGACAGGTTGCCTGACTGGAAGATCTCGGTGGTGGCGGTGCCGATGGTGTTCGGCAGGGCCTGGCCACCAAAGTGCTCGGCCTGGGTCAGGCCGGTCCAGCCGCCGTCGGCGAACGCCTTGAAGGCCGCCTTGAAACCCTTCGGCGTGGTCACCGTCAGGGTGGCCTTGTCGAAGTGGCAGCCTTCCTCGTCGCCACTGGCATTGGTCGGCGCCAACACGGCTTCGCTCAGGCGGCCGGCTTCTTCCAGCACGGCGTCCAGCAGATCGCGCGTGTGGCCTTCACCACCCTGCAACTTGGTAAGCACGGCTTCCGCACCAAGCACGTCAAAGAGGGCGAAACGCTGGTCGTCGAGCGGAGCCTTGTAAATGGTCATGGCGTAGTAGTCCTTCGTGAGTAATGCGGGCGCCAGCAGTCAGCGCCAGGTGTTGGGGATGCCCGGCACCGGTGACAGCCAGTCGTTGCCGTGGAAATTGAAATCGCGCGCCGCCTTTTCCTGCTCCGGCTGGGCGCTGGTGTTGCCCGAAACGCTATAAGCCAGGCTGCCCGCGCTGCCCTTGCTGGCGGTGGCCTTGAGGGCGGCGGTCATCTCGGGGGTGGGCAGCAGGTTGATCTGGGTGACATCCGCGGCGAAGGCGGGAATGTCCAGATCGAAGCGGGTGTGCAAGCGCACCGGGACGAGGTCGGCCACCTTCAGCTCACCGTCAATGGAGCGGAAGTCCATGCCGCCGTAGCTGTTGTTCTGGATGCGCAAGGTGAGCTGCCACTGTCCGTTCGGCCGCAGGCTCACTTCCTGGATGCTCACCGATGGCGGGAACACGCTCTTGCGCGGCGGCCCGCAAGCCACCAGCCCTGCCAGCAAAGCGGCCATCAGAGCAGCGAGCGCCATCCAGCGAAGCAGTCGTCCCATGGATTCACCTCAAACGATTGTTTGAATCTTAGCAGGAGGACCGAGGCGTCTGTCACCTGCCTTCGGCATTCAAGATCGATTTTGCTGCATGGTGCGGCGGGCGCCGTCATCCCTGCATGATGGCGTCGGCCGTGCGCCGGGAGGTTCCCATTGCGCGTTGCAGCAGGCATCATCAGCGGCTTCCCCAAAACTCCGCCTGGCACTCATGACCCGACGTATCGCTGCCCGCCGCTCGCCCATCCATGGCAATGGCGTCTTTGCCGTCGCCCCGATCAAGAAGGGCGAGGAAGTCATCGAGTACAAGGGCACGCTGATGACCCATGCCGAGGCCGACGTGCTTTATGGCGACGGCGGCGAGACCGGGCATACGTTCCTGTTCACGCTCAACGACGATTACCTGATCGACGCCAATCGCAAGGGCAACACCGCACGCTGGATCAACCACAGCTGCGATCCGAACTGCCAGGCACTGGTCGAGGAAAGCGCGAACAGCGATCCGCGCAAGGACCGCGTGCTGATCGAGGCGATCCGCAACATCAAGCCCGGCGAAGAGCTGACCTACGACTACGGCATCACGCTCGACGTGCCGCATACGGCGCGGCTGAAGAAGTTGTGGGAGTGTCGTTGCGGTTCGACGAAATGCACCGGGAC
>DASXND010000457.1:0-5302 GCA_036495265.1 Dyella sp. | reverse complement strand
ATTGACCGTCTCAGCGCGGCGCGGGACTGGACGTGTGTCTGGGGAAGACGGCGCGGACGCGACGGTCGATTACACCGTCTTTCGTCAGCGTTATCTCCACCTGCAGCGGGCGATGCAGGCGGCCACCGGCAACTTGCGAGGCCGTCTACGGGACGGGCTCGCCCAGCAATCGGCTGACCTGGCCCGGCTGGCAGAAGTCGATGCCGTGATGGAGCTCGTGCTGAGTCCGCGCGAGCAGACACTTCTCGCCAGCGTGCCTGCTTTACTCGGGGAACACTTCGAACGCCTGCGTCAGGCCGAGCAGACGGCGCTGGCCGAGGCAGGCGTCGCGGAAGGTACCCCGGCCACCATGCCAGGCGCATGGCTGGAGGTGTTTCGCAAGGATATGCAGAGCGTGTTGCTCGCCGAACTGGATGTTCGTTTTCAACCGGTCGAAGGCTTGCTTGCAGCGCTTCGCACCAGCTAACTGGGTAGTCATGTTCAGAAATCTTCTCAACCTCGCTGTGTTCGTTGTCGGCCTTGCCGCCGTGTGCTGGATCGGCGCGGGCTACATCGGCTCGAATCCGCTGGGAGCAGCCGTCGCCAGCCTGATTGGCGTCTGCTACATCGCCGGTGCGCTTGAGCTGTATCGCTATCGACAAGCCACGTCCACGCTGCAGCATGCCGTGACGGACTTGTCCGCAGCGCCAAGCGGGCTGGGTGACTGGCTCGGGCGCCTGCATCCCAGCCTGCGCAATGCGGTGCGTCTACGCGTCGAGGGTGAGCGCGTGGCGTTGCCGGCGCCGGCGCTAACGCCGTATCTGGTCGGCTTGCTGGTCTTGCTAGGCATGCTGGGCACGCTGCTGGGCATGATGGCGACGCTCCGAGGCACCGGCATCGCGCTGGAAAGCGCGACGGATCTGCAGGCAATCCGCGGCTCTCTCGCCGCTCCGGTCAAGGGACTGGGGTTTGCGTTTGGCACCTCGATCGCGGGCGTGGCCACCTCCGCCATGCTTGGGCTGCTGTCAGCCCTGTGCAGGCGCGAGCGCCTGCAGGCCGTGCAGCTGCTGGACGCGAAGATCGCGACCACCTTGCGCACCTTCTCGCAGAGCCATCAGCGTGATCAAGCGTTCAAGCTGCTGCAACAGCAGACCGAATCGATGCCGGCCCTGATCGATCGGCTGCAAACGATGATGGCGACGATCGAGCAACACAGCGTGGCCGCGAGCGAGCGGCAGTCCGCCAGCCATGAGGCTTTCCACGCCAACACCACGACCGCCTACACGCGCCTCGCCTCCTCGGTGGAGCAGTCGTTGAAGACCAGCGTTAGCGAAAGCGCGCGCGCCGCAAGCGCGGCGCTGCAACCGGTCGTGGAGTCCACCATGGCCGGCCTCGCCCGCGAAACGGCGGCGCTGCACGACACCGTCGCGCAGGCCGTGCAGCGGCAACTCGAGGGGCTGACGGCCGGCTTCGCGACGACCACCACGACGGTGGCTGATATCTGGAACAAGGCACTGATCGAGCAGCGGCAATCGAACGAGGCGCTTGCCCAGGACCTGCGCATCTCGCTGGAGCGCTTCAGCGAGACCTTCGAACAACGTTCGGCCGGTCTGCTGGACGGTGTCTCGGCGCGCCTCGACGCCACCGCGAACAACGCGGCGGATGCTTGGAACCAGGCGCTATCGCGGCAAGACGCGGTCAATGAAGCGTTGGCAGATCGCAACCAGCAAGCGCTGGCCGTTGCCGCAGCAACCTTCGAGGAGCACGCGACGTCGCTGGTTCGCGTCGTGCACCAGTCGCATGGGGACTTGCAGGCAGCACTTGAATCGCGGGATGAAAAACGACTGACGAGTTGGACCGCGGCGTTCGCTTCGATGACGGCTGCGTTGAGCGAGCAGTGGGAGCTGGCCGGCGAGCACGCCGCGAGCCGACAGCAGGAGATCTGCGACACGCTCGCGCAGACCTCGCGCGACATCTCGGCACAGACGCGGGCACACGCCAGCGACACGATCACCGAGATTTCCCGTCTCGTGCAGGCCGCATCCGAAGCGCCCAAGGCGGCGGCCGAAGTCATTGCCGAGCTGCGCCAGAAGCTCTCCGACAGCATGGTCCGCGATACCGCCATGCTGGATGAACGCAGCCGTCTGCTCGCCACGGTGGAAACCCTGCTCGATGCCGTGAACCATGCGTCCACCGAGCAACGGACCGCCGTCGATGCGCTGGTCACCACCTCGGCCGATCTGCTGGAGCGCGTCAGCACCCGCTTCACCGGCCATATCGAAGCCGAAACCGGCAAGCTCGGCGCGATCGCTGCCCAGGTCACCGGCAGTGCCATCGAGGTGGCGAGCCTGGGCGACGCATTTGGCGTGGCAGTACAGCTGTTCAGCCAGTCGAACGAAGCGTTGATGGAGCGCTTGCAGCACGTCGCCACCGCGCTGGACAACTCGCTCGCGCGCAGCGACGAACAGCTGGCGTACTACGTGGCGCAGGCCAGGGAAGTCGTCGACCTCAGCATGATGTCGCACAAGCAGATCATCGAGGACCTGCAGCAGCTTGCCGAGCAGCGGGCGTCGGCCGAGATCGAAACGGCATGAACGACGACATTGACGTCGAAGCGGAGTCGACGGCACCGATCTGGGCCGCGTTCGGCGACCTGATGTCGGTACTGCTCGGTGCGTTCGTGCTGATCCTGGTCGGCGTGATCGGCGTGCAGCTGCAACTCTCGAGCCGGCTGGATGAAGAGGTCAAGCAGCGACAGGCCGAGGCGCAGCGCCGCATGACCCTGGAGCAGGCCTTGGCGGGCCCGCTGGCAGCGGGCCGTGTGACGCTGGTCAACGGACGCATCGGCATTCGCGGCAGCGTGTTGTTCGCGCTGAACTCCGATCAGCTTCAGCCGGAAGGACGTGAGGTATTGAAGAGCCTGGCGGCCCCGCTTTCCAACTATCTGCAGTCCCGCGATGAAATCCTGATGGTGAGCGGCTTCACCGACGACCAGCAGGTGCGCGATGGTAACCGCCAGTTTGCCGACAACTGGGAGCTGTCGGCCGAGCGCGCGCTAACCGTGACCCGCGCTTTGATCGCAGACGGCGTCTCCGCCTCCTCGGTATTTGCTGCTGCGTTCGGTGCCGAGCAGCCGGTCAGCTCGAATGCCAATGACGAGGGCAGGGCCAAGAACCGACGCGTGGAGATAGCACCCATTCCGAAGCCCTCGACGACCACAGCGGCGACCCATGAGCCCTAGTGGAGCCCGCGCCAGGGCGCTCTTGGACGCGTGGCGCGAACAGCATGCCGATCGCCTGGATCCCATGCGGTTCCATGTCATGGTGGCGCTGGAGCACCGCGCTGCCAGCCACGACGGCGAGGTGCGACGCCTGCTGGAGGACCGACTGTCCAAGCTGCTGGACAGCTATGCCGACGACCTCGCCGCCGTGGCGACGAGCAACGCGACAACGCCCGGTGTGCCGGTTCGTGGAGCGCTTGGGGCACTGGTCGATCACATGGCCAGTTACGCGGCGACGCGGGGCGACGATCTGACCGCCGGCGAGGGGGCGCGCCTGCCCGCTTCGTATCCGGAATTGGCGGCGCTCGATGCGTTTCGAAAAATCTGGTCCAAGGTGCGTAGCGACAGTCACCTGCGGCAGTCGCTAAAGCAGGCGCCCGGGAACGCAGGCCCGCTCAACTCGGGAGCCCTCGCACACCGGTCGATCGCGCTCATGCGCGAACTGTCGCCTGGGTATCTCCAGCATTTCCTATCGTACGTCGATGACTTGTCGTGGATCGAGCGGATGAACGACGGCCGCGCCTTGCCGGCCAAGGATGCACCCCGAGCGCCGAGCGCCAGAAAGCGCACTCGGGCTAAACCACGCACGCCTTGAGTGCGATGGGCCTGGCTCTGACCGTCGCACCACGACACGGATCGCTGCTTCGTATTCGTGGCACAGGGTCAGGTCAGGCCTTTGCCGACGCCGGTGGATAAGGCGCTGCCTTCAGCGCGTGGCTAGACAGGCACCACGTGCCCTACCTTGTCGCGCGCCATCACCACGTTGGTGGTGAATCGCCGGATGTTCGCGTTGTCGAACAGGAGGCGACGGGTAAATACCTCGAAGTCGTCCATGTCCTTGGCGGTGACGATCAACACGAAGTCGGCTTCGCCGGTTACGTAGTAGCACTGCTGCACATTGGGGTCGGCACGCGCGGCCACGCGGAACGCATCGAGCATGTCCACGCGCTCGCGCTCCAGCTCCACGCCAACGATAAACGTCATCGCCTGGCCCACGGCCGCCGGGTTCACGACGGCGACTTCAGCGGTGATCACACCCAGCTTGCGCAGATGCTTGAGCCGACGCTGCACCGCCGCGGCGGACAGGCCGATATCTGCGCCAATGTCCTCGCCGGTCACGCGCGCATCCAGCTGCACGCGTCGAAGGATCTCGCGGTCGAAGTCGTCAAGAACGTAGTTAGTCGTCATGCCGCATTGATAAGCCAAAAGATGCGTCCAGGCAACGGTAAGGCGGGCAAATACGCAGCCTCCCCGCGCGGCAGCTCGCCAAAATACTCGTCCATCGCTCGCCCTTGGGCGCCGCCGATGGACGTCTCAGCCGCCCGACCACCCACTCACAGGCCTTATGAAACTTCTCTATCAGACGCACTCCCCGTACGCGCGCAAGGTGCTGGTCATGGCCTATGAAGTCGGCCTGGCCGATCGCCTCGAGGTGATTCACCACGAGACCAGCCCAACCCAGCGCAATGAACAAGTGTTTCAACTGAACCCGCTGGGCAAGGTGCCCGTGTTGGTACGCGACGATGGCACCGCGCTGTTCGACTCGAGCGTCATCTGCGAATACCTGGACAGCCTGCATGCCGGACCGAAGATGATTCCTGCCGCACCGAAGCAACGATGGCGAAGCTTGCAACTCCAGGCACTGGCGCAAGGCCTGTGCGAGGCGGGCATAAGCGTGCGCCACGAAACCGTGCGTAGGCCCGCGCCTTATCGCTACGCCGCGATGCGCGATGGACAGATCGAGAAGCTGGTTGCTTCGTATGATTTTCTTGAGCGGGAGTGGTCGCGCGGCGAAGCAGGGGCAGCCACGGATGTTGATATCGGCGCGATAGCCCTTGCCACGGCGCTGAGTTGGCTCGCGTTTCGCGAACTGCCTGCATTCGAAAGCGGACGGCCGCATCTTTCGGCGTGGTATCGCGCCTTTCTGCAACGGCCGTCCATGCTGGCGACACCGTTGGAAGGCGAAACCGTCGATTGAGCACGTCGATGTGGCGCTAGCCGTGTTCCATCCCTGCCCTTGCACTGGAGGCTCGCATGAGCTCG
>DASXND010000456.1:0-10853 GCA_036495265.1 Dyella sp. | reverse complement strand
TCCTGGTGATCATGCTCTGTTTCGTCGTGGCGACGGTCATGGTGCCGTTGATGCACAAAGTGGTTCCTCCGGCTGCGCCGTCTGCGGACGCGCACTGAGGCCCCGGATGTATTCCTCACCGTCTCACTCCGTTCGGAGTATTCCCATGTCCCTTCAAACAAAGACCTCTCCGGTTTCGCGTGTGCTCGTCTTGGCGCTAACAGTCGGCAGTCTCGCCGGTTGTATGGTGGGTCCGGACTACCAGCGCCCCGATCTGCAAACCCATGCGGATTACGTGGAGCAATCGGTGCTGGCGAGTCGCTCGACCACGCTGCCGGCACCGGCGCTCGATAGCTGGTGGGCGGGCTTCGATGACCCGCAGCTCACGCGCATCATTCAACGTGCCCTGGCCGAGAATCTGGACCTTGCCGCGTCCATGGCGCGCGTCGACCAGGCGCGTGCCGCGGCACGCGAGGCAGGTGCGCAGTTGGCTCCGCAGGGCAGCCTGGATGGCGAGGTATTGAAACAGCGTCAGTCCCTGAAGAGTCCACTCGGCGAACTTGGCAGCGCGCACCCGGGCTACTCCCGTTCGCAAACGCTGGAAACTATCGGTGTAGGCGCCAGCTGGGAATTGGATCTTGCCGGTGGTCTGCATCGCGGCGCCGAGGCGGCGAGGGCAGAGGCCGATGCCGCAGAGGCCAGTCGGGACGGCGTGCGCGTTTCAGTGGCGGCCGAGGCGGCAGACGCCTATTTCCAGGTGCGCGGCGCGCAGGATCGTATTCGCCTGGCGCAACAGCAGATCGACACCGAGGCGCAATTGCTCGAGCTGGTGAAGGTCAGGCTCGCCGGTGGACTGGCGACGTCGCGCGAATCGGCCCAAGCCCAGGCGCTGGTGCTGCAGGCTCAGGCTACCTTGCCTCCGCTGCGCATCACCCTGGCCCAACAGCTGAATCGACTCGACGTCTTGATGGGGGCGACGCCTGGCACGTATGCCAGCGAACTTCGCGAAAGCCCGCAGACCTTCAGCGTGCCCGCGATCGGCACGCAGGGCGGCCCCGACATGCTGCTGCGACGCCGTCCTGACGTGATCGCCGCCGAGCGCAGACTGGCAGCGTCCAACGCCCGCATTGGCGTGGCCGTGGCCGAGTACTACCCCAAGGTCTCGCTAGGCGGCCTGCTCGGCTTCGAGAGCCTGCAGAGCGGCTCGCTGTTTTCCTCCGCCGCGTTCCAGCCACAGGCGATGCTCGGCTTGCATTGGCGGCTGTTCGACTTCGGGCGAATCGATGCCGAGGTATCGCAAGCCAAGGGCGCCAACGCCGAAGCGCTAGCGCAATACCGTCAGTCGATGCTGCGTGCCACGGAGGACGTCGAGGACGCGATCACCGCCTTGGCCGAACTGGAAGTCCAGCATCGCGATCTCACCCAAGAGGTGGCTGCGCACGAGCAGGCCCGCGGCGCGGCGCAGGATGCCTACAAGGGCGGCGCGGTCAGCCTGATCGAAGTGCTCGACGAAGACCGGCAACTGCTTGCCGCCCGCGATGAGCTCGCCCGGGTGCACGCCGACGATGCGCGCGCTGCGGTGGCGACGTTCCGCGCCTTGGGCGGTGGCTGGCCGGGAGCGGTCGATGCACCAACGCCTGCGGCCGACGGTGCGGTAGCCACGCGCTGAGCGCTCTTATCCTGCAATGCGCTTGTCTTTCCTCTTGCCCGTGCCGAGACGGCACACTGATTACTCAGGTATCGAAACACGCGGAAACAACAGGGTGAACCGGGTCGTCTGGTTCAACTCGCTCTGGGCGACGACATCGCCTCCGTGCAATTCCATGATGCTCTTGACGATGGACAGGCCCAGGCCGGTGGACGTGGCCGAGTTGCTGCGGGAGCGATCCACCCGATAGAACCGGTCGAACAGCTTGTCCAGATGTGCAGGCTCGATGCCGGGGCCGGGATTTTCCACGCTCAGGCTCACGCCATATTCGGTTTTTCTGGCGAGGACATCGATGGTCTTGCCCGGCGCGGTATAGCGCAGTGCGTTCGACAGGAGATTGCTTACCGCTCGACGGAACAGGTCGCGATCCGCAAAGACGGTCGCCTGCGCGTCAATATGGATCATCACACCAGCGTCGGAGGAAATGCCTTCGAAGTAGTCGGCGATCCGTTGCAGTTCCTGGTTGGCATCGATGACGACACGCTGCAGGGCATATTGGGGACTCTCGGCGCGGGCCAGGAACAGCACGCTTTCAATCGTCCGGCTGACACGATCGCACTCCTCGATATTGGATCCGAGCAGGGCCTCATATTCCGCAGCTTCGCGAGGGCGAGCCAACGCCACCTCATTGGCTCCCCGCAGGTTGCCGATGGGCGTGCGCAGATCGTGCGCAAGGTCGACGGTGAACTGCCAGACGCGATCAAACCCCTCTTCAAGCCGACGCAGCATGTCGTTCAAGGCGACGGCCAAGACGTGAAGCTCGGTGGGCGCATCCTCGAGCGGCATGCGCGTGCTGAGTCGCTGGGCGGTGATGGCTGCGGCGCTATCCGCCATCGCGCGTAATGGTCGCAAGGCCCGGCGTACGAGCACATAGCTCAGTAAAACGGCTGCCAGCATCCCTGACAGCAAGGCCATCGCGGTATCGCGCCGATAGCGGGAGAGTAGGGCAGCGCGATCAGCGAGGGAGCGGGCGACCGTGATACTTACCGGCGTCCGGTCCTTGAGTGTCGCAATGGCGGATACACCTCGAATGTCCGTGTTGTCCGGGCCACGCCACGAGCGGATGTCGAGAATGGTTATGCGCTGGTCGGCGGGAACGGCGCTCTGCAATAGGAGTGGAAACTTCGATGGATTGTACTCAACCAGCGAGCGGCCATCGGTGCGTGCGACGCGTAGCGCGTTGGCGGTATCACCGAGGATTCCCGCTACCAGGCGATCCTGGTGCAATACCAGGTCGTCCGGGGACTCCAGTTCGGCGACAAAGCGGCGAAGATGCCGGACCGACAGCACGAGGTTGGTCTCATCCTGCGAGTAAATGCGTTTGGATAGGGCCTCGTACAGCAAAAATCCGGCGACGCTGAAACACACCGCCGTGATCACGACAAACGTGCCGGTCAGGCGGGCGCTCAGTGAGAACCGGCGCATCAGTGGTCCTCTAGCTCGTCGTCCAGGACGTAACCCATGCCCCGGACGGTGTGGATGAGCTTGACCGCATGGCCATCGTCGATTTTGGCGCGCAGGCGCCGAATCGCCACCTCGACCACATTGGTGTCACTGTCGAAGTTCATATCCCACACGTAGGACGCGATTTGCGTGCGGCTCAGCACCTCACCACGGCGGCGAGCCAGCAATTGCAGCAGGGAGAACTCGCGCGGCGTAAGCTCGACACGTTGCCCGGCACGCCTTACGCGGCGCCGAACGGCATCGAGTTCGAGATCGCCGACATGCACATGCTCGATGTCGCGCGGTGGCCCTCGGCGCAGCAGGGTGCGGATCCGGGCAAGCAACTCGACAAAGGCGAAGGGCTTGACCATGTAGTCATCGCCACCCAGCTCGAGGCCTTTGACACGCTCCTCCAGCTCATCCATGGCGGTCAGCAGCAGCACGGGCGTGTCTTTTTTTGTGCGTAGCTTCTTGAGTACCGCCCAGCCGTCCATGCCCGGGAGCATGACGTCGAGTACGACCAGCGCGTAATCCTCCTCCAGGGCAAGGTGCAGCCCATCGATGCCGTTGGACGCAATGTCCACGGTGAAGCCGGATTCCTCGAGCCCTTTCTTGAGGTATTCGCCGGCCTTTCGTTCGTCCTCGATGACAAGCAGACGCATAAGTGGGGCTCTCGCGTTGGCTGGCTCGAATCATACGCAGAACGCCGCGGATCCACGATTACAAAATTGTCAGGTGATCGTCAGTCGCCGGCAAGCATCCCAAGCCTAGCCTTGCGCCATTCCCGGCCGTCTGTCGACCTCACCCCTCGCGGTCGCGCTGCGCAAGCCAGGCAACCAAACGCATCGGCCAGCATGGCCGACCAGGGACTTCGATATGTGGATCGTCCAACTGGCGCTACGGCGGCCGTATACCTTCATCGTCCTGGCCTTGCTGCTGGCCGTGATTGGGCCGTTGATGATCCTGCGCACGCCAACGGACATCTTTCCCAATATCAATATTCCCGTCTTGAGCATCGTGTGGTCGTTCAACGGCTTCTCCGCCGATGACATGGCCAACCGTATTACCACGCCTTACGAGCGCGCGCTGACCTCGGACGTGGACAACATCGAACACGTCGAGTCGCAGACCGTGAACGGCACGGCCGTGATCAAGGTCTACTTCCATGCCGGCGCCGATATCAATCGCGCGATTGCCGAGGCGTCGGCCAATGCGCAGTCCATTCTCAGGGTGCTGCCGCCGGGCACGCTGCCGCCGCTGGTGATCTCCTACAACGCGTCCACCGTACCGATCCTGCAGCTGGCCCTGTCCAGCCATTCCCTGCCGGAGCAGCAGCTCTACGACCTTGGCAACAACTTCATCCGTACGCAACTGGCCACCGTGCAGGGTGCCGCCATTCCACTCCCGTTCGGCGGCAAGGTGCGGCAGATCATGGTGGATATCGATCCGCAGGCCATGCAGGCACGCGGACTGTCCCCGCTCGATGTGGTGAACGCGGTCAATGCGCAGAACCTGATTCTGCCCGGCGGTACCGCCAAGATCGGCGGGCTCGAATACAACGTCAATCTCAACGGTAGCCCGTCGACCGTGGATGGGCTCAACCTCATGCCCGTCAAGGCCACGCCTGGCGGCGTGATCTACTTGCGTGACGTGGCGACCGTTCGCGATGGCTACGCTCCGCAGACGAACATAGTGCGCGTGGACGGGACGCGCTCGGCCTTGCTTCAGGTAGAAAAGAGCGGCGACGCTTCCACGCTCGACATCATCGGTGCGGTCAAGGGCATGTTGCCCAGGATTGCGGCCGGGCTGCCCAAGGCGCTTGAGATCAAGGCGGTCGGTGACCAGTCGGTATTTGTCAGCTCGGCTGTTCAGGGCGTGGTTCGAGAGGGCCTGGTCGCGGCCGGCCTGACGGCCTTGATGATCCTGCTCTTCCTTGGCAGTTGGCGCTCTACCTTGATCATCGCCATGACGATTCCGCTTTCGGTCGTGACGTCCCTGATCGCGCTATCGGCCCTCGGCCAGACCATCAACATCATGACTTTGGGCGGCCTGGCCTTGGCTGTGGGCATCCTGGTCGACGACGCCACGGTCGCGATCGAGGCGATTAGCCATCACCGTGACCTGGGTAAATCGCTGAAGGACGCGATCATCGACGCCTCGGCCCAGATTGCACTACCCACCCTGGTGTCGACGCTAGCGATCTGCATCGTATTCCTGCCGATGTTCCTGCTGTCGGGTGTTGCCCGCTACTTGTTCGTACCTCTGGCCGAGGCGGTGGTGTTCGCGATGCTCGCGTCCTACTTCTTCTCGCGCGCGCTCATTCCGACGTTGGCGATGTACATGCTGCGGAACGAAGCGCTGCATCCGGCCGAAGCAACGGGACGCCTGCACGCGCTACGCCGATTCCAGCAACGCTTCGAACGAGGCTTTGAGGCGTTCCACGGTCGTTACCAGGGAGCGTTGAGGCTCGCCATCGAAAATCCGCGTCGTATCGCCTTGACCTTCGCCATCGTGTGCGCTGGCTCATTGCTACTGATTCCGGTGCTCGGGCGCGATTTCTTCCCGAGCTCAGACACGGGCGAGATTCGCCTGCATATGCGCACCCGCACGGGGACGCGCATCGAGCAGACGGCACGCCTGGTCGACCTGGTCGAGCAGCGCATTCGTGGGGTCATTCCGGCGTCGACGCTTGGCAGCATGCTGGACAACATCGGCCTGCCGGTGAGCGGCATCAACATGACCTATGACTCGTCGCTGCCGGTGGGATCAGCAGATGCCGACATCCTGATCACCTTGAAGCCGGGGCATCGCCCGACCGAGGAGTATGTAACCGCGCTGCGTGACCGACTGAATCGGGAGTTCCCCGGCATCACGTTCTCGTTCCTGCCCGCCGACATCATCAGTCAGACGCTCGACTTCGGTCTACCGTCGCCGATCGACGTGCAGATTGTGGGCAATGACAAGGAAGCCAACCGCCAGGTCGCCGAAAAGCTGCTTGGCGAATTCCGCAAGGTTCAAGGCCTGGTCGATCCCCGCATCCAGCAAGCGGACGATGCGCCCGCCATCAACGTGGACGTGGACCGTACCAAGGCCATCGAGGCCGGCTTCGAGCAGCGAGCCATCGCCCAGAACCTGTTGATCGCCTTGTCCGGCAGCTCCCAGACCACGCCCAATTTCTGGTTGAACCCCAAGAATGGCGTGAGCTACCCGCTGGCGACCGAGGCGCCGCAGTACGCCATCGATTCACTGCAGGCGCTTGGCAATATCCCTCTGACCACGGGAGGCGCGCCGAGCGCGGCTCAGCAGAGTGGCGTACTTCCCATTCTCGGGTCGCTCAGCAGCTTGACGCGTGCCTCCCAGGACGCTGTCGTGTCGCACTACAACGTGCAGCCGGTGATCGACATCTTTGCCGGCGTACAAGGACGCGACCTGGGTGCGGTAGCGGGTGACATCGATCGACTGGTCGCCATGGCCAGGGCGCATTTGCCGGCAGGATCCAGCATCTCGGTGCGCGGTGAAGTGCAAACCATGCAGTCCTCGTTCCAGGGATTGCTGCTCGGGCTGACGTTTGCCGTGTTGCTGGTCTATGCCTTGATGGTGGTGAACTTCCAGTCGTGGATCGATCCGCTGGTCATCATCAGTGGATTGCCAGGAGCGCTCGCGGGCATGGCCTGGATGCTGTTCATCACACGCACGACGATCAGCGTACCGGCGCTCACCGGTTCGATCATGTGCATTGGCATTGCGACAGCCAACAGCATCCTGGTGGTGAGTTTTGCGCGCGATCGCCTCGATGAGGGCGCCTCGCCCTTGCAGGCCGCGTTCGACGCGGGGAGTGGCCGATTCAGGCCCGTGCTGATGACGGCACTGGCGATGCTGATCGGCATGCTGCCCATGGCCATCGGCCTCGGCGACGGCGGCGAGCAGAACGCGCCACTGGGACGCGCGGTGATTGGCGGCCTGTTGTTCGGCACGGTGGCAACCCTGGTGTTCGTCCCCGTGGTCTTCGCAGCGGTCCATGCCTGGCTACGCCGTCGCCAGGATGCCTACGGGACCAGCGCGCTGGTCGCTACTACCGATCCGTCGTCCTAATTGGAGAGAAATCATGTCTACACCTGCTCAATCCATGCATGGCCGGCGCTCAAAGCTGCTACTGGTGGCCCCCGTCGTTGCTGTTGGCGTGGCACTCGCCGTGGGTGGGCTGCCTCGTCTCGCCTCGCGTGCCGCGGTCGCCAAACAAACAAGCGGGCTTAGCGAGCCCACGGTGGCTGTGGTCATGCCAACCAAGGCGTCTTCCACGCAGAACCTGGTGCTTCCTGGCGACGTGCAGGCCTTTCAAGAGGCGAGCATTTACGCACGCACCAGCGGCTACCTGCGGCGCTGGTATCCCGATATCGGCACCCACGTGCAGGGCGGCCAAGTACTTGCCGAAATCGAGTCTCCGGAAGTCGATGCCGAGCTCGAGCAGGCGCGCTCGGACGCGGCGACCGCTTCCGCCAACTATGAAATCGCCAAGGTGACGGCAACGCGTTGGGAAGCGATGCTCAAGAGCAATGCCGTGTCGCAGCAGGCCAGCCAGGAAAATGTCAGCACCATGAAGGCCAAGCAAGCCTTGTTGGCTGCGGCGCAGGCCAACGTGAACCGTTTGCAGCAGATGCAAGCCTTCGAGAAGGTCTGCGCGCCGTTTGACGGCATCGTTACCGTGCGCAATATCGATACCGGCGCCTTGATCGACGCCGGCAATGGAGGCAAGCCCGCCGCGCTGTTCCAGTTGGCGGAGATCGACAAGCTGCGTGTCTTCGTCAATGTCCCGCAAGACCAGGCCGCCGACGTGGTGCCTGGCGCGAAGGCGCGACTGACCTTGCCGTCGTTCCCGGGACGCGTGTTTCAAGGCAGCGTAGCCCGGACATCCGGCGCGATCGATCCGTCCAGTCGCACGCTGCGCGTCGAGGTGGATATGGACAACCCAAATGGGGTCGTGCTCCCCGGCGCGTTTGCACAAGTCAGTCTGCCGCTGACATCGGCACATCCTGGGCTGTCCCTGCCGACCAATGCCTTGCTATTCCGTCCCGCCGGCGTGCAAGTGGCCACGGTCGATCCCAAGGGTGTCGTGCGGCTGCTTCCGGTCACGCTGGGGCGCGACTTCGGAACCTCGGTGGAGATTCAAGACGGTCTGCGTGGCAACGAGCAGGTGATCGTCAATCCAGGGGATGCCGTCAGCGCGGGGCAGGTGGTTCGCATCAACCGCCATCCGGCCGACGCGGCCTAACCCAGTAATGGCGAACGAGACCATGAACAAGCACAAGCACGTACCCCACGCGATCGGTGCCCTTGCCGTTTGTCTCGCATTGGGCGGGCTGGTGGGCTGCACACCGGGCCCCGCCTATGTGCGACCGACGATGAGTGTTCCCGTTCACTACAAGGAAGCCAACGAAGGCGCGGCAGGCGCCGATCGAGGCTCACCGGGCTGGCTTCCCGCTCAGCCAGCCGATGGCGAGAGCCGGGGAGACTGGTGGAAGCTGCTTGGCGATCCGGCCCTGGACAGCCTGGAGGGCAGGGTCGAGGTGGGCAACCAGAGCATCATGAAAAGCGTCGCGGATCTGGAGCAGGCCAAGGCCATGGTGGGATCCGCGCGCTCGTCCTACCTACCCATCGTCACCGCCGGCGTGGACGTCAATCGCAATCACACCTCGCAGAATGTCGAGGGTCGCGCGCTCGCTGGCAAGACGGTGTCCGACTACGCGGCGGGTTTGAGCGTCGCCTGGGAGCCCGATCTTTTCGACCGCATCGGGCACCAGGTGGATGCCGCGCAGGCACGCTACCAGGCCAGCGAGGCCGATCTGGCATCGGTACGTCTGGCGATGCACGCGGAGTTGGCGATCGACTACATCGACGTACGCGAGATCGACGCGGAGGCCGCGCTGTTGCGGCAGACGGTGGATGACTTCACGAAGGCGCGAGACCTCGTGCAAACCCGTTTCGATGGTGGCATCGCCTCGGCATCCGAACTTGCGCAGGCGGAGACGCAGCTGCAAGTGGCGAAGGCCCAGCTGATCGACCTGGGCGAGGGTCGTGCCCAACATGAGCACGCCATCGCGACCTTGATTGGCGTGTCTCCCTCGGAGCTCAACCTGGCAGTTACCACCGCGCCACTTTCCGTGCCGATCGTTCCCGCAGGCCTGCCCTCCACCTTACTGGAGCGTCGCCCGGATATCGCTGCGGCGGAACGTCGGGTGGCTGCCGCCAATGCGGACGTTGGTGAGGCCACATCCGCCTTCTTTCCTGACCTCGTACTTTCCGCGACCGGTGGCTTCGAGTCGTCGAATCTGTCTCAGTGGGCCATGTTGCCAAGCCGTTTCTGGGCGATTGGCCCCGCCTTGCTGGGCACGTTGTTCGACGGTGGTCGCCGCAAGCAGGAGCTCGCGGCCGCCAAGGCGAAGCACGAGGCCGCCGCCGCCGATTATCGCCAAGGCGTGCTAAGCGCGTTCCAGGATGTCGAGGACAATCTGGCCTCGCTCCACGTGCTCGGCGATGAATCAGTCACCCAACAGCACGCGGTCGACGCATCCACGCGCGCTGCGCAGCTGGCGATGGCGCGTTACCAGGCCGGCGCCACCGACTACCTCGAGGTCGTGACGACGCAGAGCGTCAATTTGACCCAGACACTCCAACTCGTCGAGCTGTCGCGGCGCAGGCTTGAAGCCGACGTCCGCTTGATCAAAGCCCTGGGTGGCGGATGGCAAGCCGACGAGCAGCCGCTTGCCGCCAAAGGGCAGGACGGGGCTGCCAGCATTCATGGATGAGTCGACCAGCCCGGGTGTTGCCGCGGCGCGATCAACGGAGGCGGATGTCGCAATGAACGCGCTACTCGGACGTTGACAAGGCAAAAGTTAGGCGCGAAACGACAAGTTCCATCCACGTTGAAGGGCCGATAACGATGGCGTTGCCATCATGGCTAGGCCTGTTGACCAACTACTAATCTCGGAGATATCCCATGAACAAATCTGTCCATCCGCTCAAGCGCATGCTCCTGACGACGGCACTCATTCTCGCTGGTGTCACGCTCGACACTTCCGTCATGGCGGCCACTCCCGCGCAAAACATCGTGCTGGTGCATGGTGCCTGGGTCAATGGAAGCGGCTGGAAGCCGGTCTACGATATCCTTGTGAAAGACGGCTATAACGTCTCTATTGCGGAGCATCCGCTAACCTCGTTCACCGATGACGTCACGGCGGTCAAGCGAGTCGTCGACATGCAAGATGGCCCCACGATTCTGGTTGGTCATAGTTATGGCGGCGCCATCATTACCGACGTCGGTAACGACCCGAAGGTGGTGGGGCTCGTTTACATCGCCGCGCATGCTCTCGACGAAGGTGAAACCGAAGTCGCCAACGGCAAACGATTTCCCAGTGCGACCAGTCAGACCGCCGATATCAAGAAAACCGCGGACGGTTTTCTCTATCTTGATCCGGCACATTACCCGGTCGACTTCGCTGCAGATCTGCCGTTGAAGCAGGCGGAATTTGAGGCCAATGCCCAGGAGCTCACGGCCGCCTCGGTCTTCGGCACCCCCGCCGGACAGCCTGCCTGGAAAACCAAGCCCAGCTGGTATGCGGTGGCTACCGCCGATCGCATCATCAATCCCGATCTCGAGCGGATGTATGCGAAGCGCGCCCATAGCCACACGATCGAAATAGCCGGGGCCAGCCATTCGGTATACGAG
>DASXND010000455.1:0-2854 GCA_036495265.1 Dyella sp. | reverse complement strand
GCGCGTCGACCCGGCGGAGGCAGCTGCTACAACAATCATGGTCATGACCTCCTCTTGATGGGTTAACGGGAGGCGCAGGGTAGCCCCGCGCCGCAAGGCTTGCAAGTGCTGTGTTGCCTCGACGCGCACGCGATGCTCGCCCGCACGCCGACCAGTGGACCAGAGGCTTGCATCGGCGACGATGCCATGACCGCTTTCATCCGGGCATTGCAATGTCCGCGCATGACAACCAAGAGTGAGCGCCAGGGAGTCGGCGTGCGACGGGATCATCATCGTGCTGCGCCATCGCGCGGCGCGGGTTGAAGGTCAGCCATAGATGCGCACTCGATGTGAAGAACCTGGCAGCGGAGGCTTGAAGCGGGATAGCTTGGTGGTGAAAACAGCACCCGTCGAGCTGGATGACGTCAAGGCCTCAGCTGCCGGGCTCGCCAAAGTCCGGCGTGCCATCCGACCGCCAGTGGAACGGCTGAATCCGCGGTGCGCGACGGGCCGTGCATTTCCAGTTAGGGCCGCCATTGGCGTGATAAATAATCCAGTCCTGCTTGCCATCCGGGGACTTGAAGAAACCGTTGTGGCCCGGTGCGTAGACGCCGTTGCGTGTCGAGGTGGCGAACACGGGCGTGGACGATTTCGACCAGGAAGAAGGCTCGGCGAGATCGGCCTTTGCGTCGGCACTGAGTAGTCCTAACGCATAACTATCGGACCAGCAGGCGCTGGCGGAGTATGTGAGGAAGACCCTGCCACCAGGCCCCTCTAGAAACTCCGGCGCTTCGAGGATCTTGCGGCCACCCTGCATTTCCCAGGCAAAGGTCGGGGCGGCAATATCGACCTGACGCTCGGACAGCGTCCACGGGTTGCGCATCGCCGCGATGACCAGGTCGCTGTGATCGTCAACGTAAGCCGAGTACACGAAATACCGTTGGCCAGCATGATCGAACACGGTGCCATCGATACCGGTGTAGTGCGTCCGCAACATGCCCTTGTCGATCCATTGACCCGTGGTCGGGTCGGCCGAGGCGTTCTCGAGTACGAACACATGCCGGTGGGCATCATCGTTATGCGCCTTGTCGGCGGCGGTGTAGTACAGGTACCACTTGCCGTCCAGGAAATGCAGCTCCGGCGCCCAGATCGACGCCGAGTTGGCACCTGCAGCGGGCGGGCGCCAAACCACGACGGGCACAGCCTCGCCCAGCCGGGTCATATCCCGCGTCTTCCACAGGGCGATCCGGTCGCCAAGCGTATGGGTGTAGTAATAGAAGCCGTCGCGCTGGGTGACCCACGGATCGGGACCCGAGGGCAACAACGGCGAGCCGGCATGGAAATCAGCCGCGGCGTGAGCGGTGATCGCCAGCAGCATAAACAGACATGCAGCGTGCGCCGTGGCGAGCCAACGAGAGGTCATCGATCTTTCCTTTTCGCGATCGAGCTAGCGGCGATCGGCCGCGCATGCGAAGGCAACTTATCCGCCCACCGCATCGGCATCGCCATCCAGCTGCAGGTCGTCAATGTCGAGCACGTGTTCGCCGCCATCCACGTCCACCGTGTTAAAGCCCGCCATCATTGGCACAGAAACCGTGAGGACCTGCCAGCCCTGCTGTTTCTCCTTGCCGGCAGTTACTGCCTGCGTGGCTCCGTTGACGACGATGGATGGCGTCGCGGGCAAGCCAACGTCGGCGTAGCGCACGCGCACGACGTGCGTGCCGGCGTTCGCAACGTTGATCAGGAAGCGAAGGCGTCCCTCGGGGCCAGCCGCCAGTCGCGCCTTGCGGCGGTTGGAGGCGCTGGGGTCGGGAATGGTCACGGCGTTGGTGAGTTGGGCGTCTTCTGCCTCATAGCGATTGAAATGCAGCACCGCCGAATTGAAGAGGATTTCGTTGCGGGCCACGCTTTGCGGCGCATCGGGCGAGGACGAAGTCGTCACATGCAACAGGCGACCGTCATCACGAAGCAGGAGTGCTTGGGTCCAACCAGCATGAATATTGCCCGTGCGCTTCTGCACGGGCGCTCGCACCTCCCACCAGGGGCCACGGCCCGAGGCATTGTTCCAGTACAACGCGCGGCCGCCTTCATCGCCACCGCCGCCACCGCGTTCGGCTGATACCACGATGACACCTTCTGGCCCGCCCAGCGGGAACCAGCGCACGACTGGACAGGCTGCCGGCCAAGCGCCGGATTGGGTCATCACCGGTTCGCCATGACGTTGTGGATCACCCCAGTCCAGGCCGTCGCGACTGAACTTGATGAAGACCTGGCCGTTGCGTGGACCGTCGATGTTCTCGTAGGTCATCGCATAGCGATGATCGGGAAGCCGTTCGACGATGGCCATGCCTGGCCGCTGTACGCCGCCCGGTATGGCCACGTCCAGCGTCTCGCTGCCCCAGTGCCGGCCGCCGTCGGCGGAAACCTTGTGCGCCAGCACCTGGTTGTAGCCTTCGGCCTTGTGCTGCTCGCTGGAGTAGTAGGCCACCAGCCGGCCATCATCGAGCACATGGACATTGGATTCCCACACGCCCCTGTTGTCCTTGTCGCTGGGGTTGCCGCCGCCCTTGATGATCGAGCTGCGATAGCGCCACGTCTTGCCGCCGTCGGTCGAAACGTATAGCTGCAAGTCTTCGTTGATGAGTCGTCCCTTCGCATCGTCGCCCGTGGCATTTGCCGATAGCAGCAAGGTGCCGACGGGCAGATCGCCGGCGGCGCGGGCCAATTCGGTGATGTGCGGTTGCCAGCGCAATTGCCAGCGTGGATCACCGGCGTGGCTCTGGTCGGTAACGTTCATCAGCGAGTGCCAATGGTCGCCGCCGTCACGGCTCTCCCACAGCGGAATGCCGGCCATGCCGTCCTGTTCGAAGGCCAT
>DASXND010000454.1:0-5198 GCA_036495265.1 Dyella sp. | reverse complement strand
TCCCCAGCCAAGCGGGGCAAACCAGGCTTACTTGCGATAGCGGTGCGGGCTGACCGACATTTAGTTGCGTTTCCGTTGTGCCACTATTTGTGCCCAGAGGGGTGGCGACGCGTGCAGGGGGCTTCGTCACAGAAAGATGGGCATGTGCGATGGGGGCGGGGGCCGCTATGAATATCGATGGGTTTGGATTGCGTCAGCGCCGTATGGCGGTGCTGGTGGCGATGGCGCTTGGCTTGGGCGCGTGCGGTGGCGGCGGCGGTAGTGGCAATGTCAAGCCGACCACCCCGGCGACACCACCATCAGCGCCGCCGCCCGCGTCGACCGTAGCCCAGCCGCCCATCAATGCCCAGCTCAGCCTCACCAACACGTACGCCGCACACGCAGCGGGCAATAACGGCTCAGGCGTCACCATCGGCATTGTCGACACCGGCGTGATGGCCACGCATCCCGCACTGGCGGGGCGGGTGATCAAGCAGTTGACCTATGTCGACCCGAAGACCAACAACCTCAGCGTCGGCGATGTGAACGGGCATGGCACCTATGTGGCGGAGATCGCTGCGGGTACCTCGTTCGGCTCGTTTGCCGGCGGCATTGCACCAGGGGCGGATATCGTGTCGGCGCGGATCGTCGACGACAAGGCGCCGGACGATAACGGCTCGACCGCGCCGACCCCGGTGACAAGTTCGAACGCCATTCCGCTGGGCCAGGTGAACGCGGACCTGATCGCCAACGGCGTCAAGGTGATGAACAACTCCTGGGGTGGCATCAGCTGGAGTTCGAGCGATACGGCTACCACCCAAGGTTTCCACGACGCCTACAACGCCTTCATCAATACCTGGGGTGGCCTGGTGGTGTTTGCGGCAGGCAACGACTCACAGGCCAATCCCAGCACGATCGCAGCGCTACCCAGCCTGGCGCCCGACCTGGAGAAGGGTTGGCTCACCGTGGTGGCGATCAACAGCAACAACCCGACCCAGCTCGACAGCTATTCGAACAAATGTGGCATCGCGATGAACTATTGCCTCGGCGCGCCGGGGGATGTGATCGTCAGCGGCAAGGGCGACACCAGCACCGCCAACGAAACCTATTGGATCGTCGAAGGCACGTCGCTGGCCGCGCCGCAGGTTTCCGGTGCAGCGGCCCTGGTGTGGCAGGCCTATCCGTATTTCAGCAACGACCTGGTGCGACAGACCTTGCTGGGTACGGCCGACCCCCTGGGTGGTTCGCAGCCCAATCCGACCTTCGGCTACGGCGAGCTGGATGTCGGCAAGGCGGTGAACGGGCCGGAGCAGTTCAACTGGGGTGATGTCACCGTCAGTTTCAGTGGCACGTCCAGCTGGAACAATCCCATCTCCGGCGCGGGCGGTTTGATCAAGCAGGGCACGGGCACCCTGAACCTGACGAAGCCGTCGACCTACACCGGACTGACCCAGATCCAGGGCGGCATGCTGGTGGCCGCTTCGTTGGCGTCGAGCGTCAGCATTGGTGCACAAGGTGTGTTGAGTGGGACGCCAGCGATAGCCGGTTCGGTCACCAATGCCGGCGTGCTGGCGGCCAGCGGCAGCAATGTCACGGTCGGCGGCAACTACCTTCAGCAGGGGGCCGGTCGGCTGGCGGTGGCGCTGGGTTCGTCGCTGCAGGTGGCCGGTACGGCGAGCCTCACCGGCGGCGACCTGTATGTCACCGGGGTGAATCAAGGCTATGCGGTCAACGTGCACACCGACGTGCTTACGGCCAAAGGCGGTCTTGCGGGTACGTTCTCCGCACTCAACGAAGCCACCGGCGTGCTGCTCACAGCCACGCTCAACTACGATGCCACCAACGCCTGGTTGAACGTGAGCCAGGTACAGGCCAGTGCCGTGACCGGCGTGACTTATACGCCGGCCTCCTTCGCCGCAGCCCAACGCGTGGACGGAGCTTTCAGCCAGATCAATGCGCAGGTCGGCCAGGGCGGCGCCAGCGGCGGTGGCGCGGTGCCCACGTCTTTCATCAACGGCGCGGCGAGCCTGCAGCAAACCGCGACGACCAGCGCATTGCAGCAGTCTCTGTCGAGTCTCTCCGGTCAACTGCACGCGGCCAGCGCGGCCATGACATTTGATGCCATGGATGCCGGTACGCGTGCGCTGTCCAACCGTTTCGACCGGCTTGCCGATGTCACGTCTGTCGGCGGCTGGACCCAGTCGCTGGGTGATTACGGCAGCATGAGCCGCAACGGCTACGGTAGCGTCGGCTACGACCTGAGTGGCTGGATGGTGGGGCAGGATCGTCGCTTCGGCAGCAACGGCGTCGTGGGTTTTGCGGTCAGCCAGAGCCAGGATCTCGGCAGGCTCGACGAATTCGCCGACCAGGGGCAGAGCCGCGCGGTCGAAGGCATGCTCTACGGCGGTATCGCGCAAAACGCGTGGTACGCGATGGGACGGCTGGGCGTCGGCAGTTATCGCGAAGACATGCGTCGCCATCTGGAACTGGGCAGCGCTGTCGAGAGCGTGGCCAGCGACACCCATGGTCGCTATGGCATCGCCTACGGTGAAAGCGGTTACCGCATGTCACTCGGCGGCGTTCACGTCACGCCTTACCTCAATCTGCAATACGCGGACATCGCCACCGATGGCTTCAATGAGCTGGGTGGCGATGGATTCGGCCTCAAGGCCGGTGCGCAATCGGTGCAGCGCTGGCAGGCCGGTGCGGGTCTGCGTGCTGGCAGCGATTGGGCGCTTGCGGGCGGCGGCCATCTCACCCTGCAGGGGCACATGTTGTGGCAGCGCGCTTTCAGCATGCATGGCGACGTCGTCGATGCCAGCTTCGCCGTGCTCAACCAGTGGGCGCCGGTGGGTGGCATCGGCTTGTCGCGTTATGGCGGTGATGCCGGGGTGAGCCTGGATTGGGCCATGTCGCGGCGTTCCACGCTGTCGCTCGGTGTCGACCAGTATGTGGCCCAGCACGATCGCGGCAAGATGGATACGCTGAACTATCGCCTGAATTTCTGATGCGACCCTTTTCCCTCTCCCCTTCGGGGAGAGGATAGGGTGAGGGGGCAATCTTGCGATAAAGCCATGTCGAAGAAGGCCTTGTAGAAACCTTCCCGCGAGCACCCGCCCCTCACCTCGGTCCTCTCCTCGCTCCTCAGAGCCGGGGCCATCCATGGCCCCTCCCCGGGTGCCCCGTCGGGGAGAGGAAGGAATCGCGTTACGCCTTGCCGTGGAACAGCTCGCGGCCGATCAGCATGCGGCGGATCTCGTTGGTGCCGGCGCCGATTTCGTAAAGCTTGGCGTCGCGCAGCAGGCGACCGGCCGGGAACTCGTTGATATAGCCATTGCCGCCCAGCGCCTGGATCGCTTCCAGCGCCACTTTCACCGCATTCTGCGAAGCATTGAGCAGGCAAGCTGCGGGATCGATGCGCGACTTCACGTTGCTGTCGAATTGCTGCGCGACCATGTACGCAAAACCACGCGACGACTGTAGCGCCGTGTACATGTCCGCCACCTTGCCCTGCATCAGGCCGAACGTGCCGATCGGCGCGTTGAACTGCTTGCGCTCGCGCACGTAGGGCAGGGTGATATCCATGGCCGCCTGCATCAGGCCGATCGGGCCGCCCGAGAGCACCAGGCGCTCGGTATCGAGTCCGCTCATCAGCACGCGCACGCCTTCGTTGACTTCGCCGACGATGTTCTCGACGGGAATCTCGCAATCCTCAAACACGAGCTCGCAGGTGTTCGAGCCGCGCATGCCGAGCTTGTCCAGTTTCTGCGCGGTGCTGAAACCTTTCATGCCTTTTTCGACGATGAAGGCCGTCATGCAACGACTGCCGGCCGGGCGCGGCGCGGTGCGCATGTACACCAGCAGCACGTCAGCGTCAGGACCGTTGGTGATCCACATCTTCGAGCCGTTGGCGACCCAGAAGTCGCCTTTCTTCTCGGCCTTGCAGCTCATCGAACCGACCACGTCGGAGCCGGCACCGGGTTCGCTCATCGCCAGCGCACCCACGTACTCGCCCGAGCACAGTTTGGGAATGTACTTGCGACGCTGCGCTTCGTTGCCGTTGTGGAAGATGTTCTGCACGCACAGGTTGGAGTGCGCACCGTAGGAAAGGCCTACCGAACCGGATGCACGCGAGATTTCCTCCATCGCCACCAGGTGCGCGAGGAAACCCATGCCGGAGCCGCCGTACGCCTCAGGGATGGTGACGCCAAGCAGGCCCATGTTGCCGAATTTGCCCCACAGATCGGCGGGAAACAGGTTCTCGCGGTCGATGTGATCGGCGCGCGGGGCGATCTCCTTCTCCGCAAACGCGTGCACGCTTTCGCGTAGCAAATCGATATCTTCACCGAGAGGAAACGGGCGCATCGCAAACTCCGGCCTGGGGCTTAGGTGGGTAGGAAATGGTAGCGCAGTAAGCGCTGGGAGCGTTGGCGCAGCGCATCACGCGCTGGCGCGCTACATCCGCCCCGCGGGCGAAAACGCCTCGCGGGTCCGCTACAGGCCGCGGTCCTACCCACGGCCGCGCGATTATTCCACCGTGGCGAGCTTGCCCTTCAGCTGTACGCCGGACATCAGAAAGCCGACATGGCATTCGTAGGCCTCGCTGTCGCTGTATTCAGTGCCGTCGTAGTTGCTGACGATGTCCACGACCGCATTGGCCCCGGCCGCTTTCGCTTGCTCCTGCAGACTGATCAGCACCGATTGCAGCACCCACGCACACGTCACCGGTTCCTTCTTGCCGAATGCATTCGTCTTGCGGCTGACTTCGACATTTTCCTTGACTACGTTCAGCTTGCCGTTGGGCTGGGTGCCGGCGAGATAGAACTTCACGCTGCCATCGAGCTTGCCGCTCTTTTGTCCTGCGGCGAGGGCCTGCGCGAACGGCAGATGCACGACGCGGTCGGCCGCCATGCTGGCGACGGGCAAGGCCAGCAGGAACAGGGCGCACAGGCTCAGGTGTTTTGCTTTCATGCGGTGGATCTCCCGGGTTGCGTGGGGCAGCAAGTGAACCTCGATGAGGAGCGGGCGATGGTCAAGGCGCGTCCCTTCCATTCCGTGCAGGGCCTTCAGCACAGGCCGCCATTCACCGCCAGCACCTGGCGGGTGATGTAGCCGGCCTCCGCGCTCAGCAGAAACTGCACCGCGGCGGCGACGTCATCGGGTGAGCCCATGCGCTGCATCGGGATCATGGCGAGGATCTCGTCCAGCGGCAGCTCCGC
>DASXND010000453.1:0-3551 GCA_036495265.1 Dyella sp. | reverse complement strand
CCTTGATCAGCACACCGTTGCCATAGGTGTTCACCACGCCATTGGCGGGCCAGGGCAGGTTGCCACGGATGTTGGCAAGTCCCTTGCCGGGCGGTGGCAGCGCTGTCGTGGCATTGGCACGGGCGGCGCGTTCGGCTTCCTTGGCGGCTTCGTCGATGGCCTTCTGCAGCTTTTCCAGCAACTGGTTGAGCGAGGCCTCGTTCTGCTTCAAGGCAGCCAGGCGCTGGGCCTGGTCCTTGTATTGGGCATTGGTGTCGGCCACCAGCTTGGCCTGGCTGGCGCGCTGCTGCTCCAGCGTCTTGGCCTGTGACTCGCGTTCGGCGCGACTGGCTTGAAGCGCCTGCTGCTGGGCCACGATCTCGGTTTCCAGGTCCTGCAGCCTGGCCAGGTCACCCATCAGCTTCTGCACACGCTGGACGCGATCTTCCTGGAAGTATTTGGAGTAGGCCAAGGCCTGGGCGATGCGTGCGACATCATCATCACCCATCAACAAGCGCAGGTCCGAGCCACGGCCCAGGGCGTAAGTGGCGCGGAGCAGGTCGGCGATGGCGGCGCGCTGGCCTTCGAGACCCTTGTTCAGCTCCGCCCGCTGCTGCTGCAGCTGTTCCAGGTCGTGTTGTTTGGTCGCCAGCTGGGCGTCGGTCTCGCGCACGGCCTTGGCGGCGCTGGCCACCGCATTGGCCTGCTTGGCCAGTTCGACGTTGGCGCTGTCGCGGCGGGCGGCCGTCTCGGCCTGCTCCTTCGACAGAGCCTCCATCTTGCTGCGCACGTCCGACAACCGCTTCTCGGCCTCGGCCTGCTCGGCCTTGGTCTTGACGTCCTGGGCGGCCCAGGCCGGCATGGCCATCAAGGAGAGCACCAGAGCGCCGGTCAGGGCGCGGGCGAAGGAACGGACATGGCGGAGTGGCTTTGACATCGGTGGATTATCACCGAGCTAGATGACGACACGCGAGTCTGGGGGTGGGCCATCGTCCCCCGTAGGAGCGCACCCTGTGCGCGATCACGGGTTTACGGCAACGTAGGTTTTTCACTCGGGCCATCCTTGGCCCTCGCCCTGCGGGCAGCTGGCGCTGTGCAAAGCGGCATTCCTGCCGGTTTGTCGCGCACAGGGTGCGTTCCTACACACGCACGCACGGGGCCGGGATCGGGCCCGCGGCGAGGCGATTACCCCACACCAGTTATCATGGGCGAATGAGTACCCCCGATTCCTCCCTCCCCATCATCCGTCTGAAGACCGACCGCGCCCCTGGCCATCCCTGGGTGTGGTCCGCCCAGGTGCACAAACCCGAAACCCGCCTGCCGCCCGGCAGCGTGGTCGACGTGGTGGATGCGAACGGACGCTTCATCGGTCGCGGCTTCTGGAATGGCCATGCGCGCATCGCGCTGCGCCTGCTGACCACCGACCCGGCCGAAAACATCGACGCCGAGTGGATCGCCGCACGCATCGATAATGCGATCGCGCTACGCCAGGAACTGCTGCAGCTCGATCGCGTGAGCGACGCTTGGCGCGTGGTGCACAGCGAGGGCGATGGACTATCCGGCCTGGTGGTCGACCGCTATGCCGACATTCTGGTGATCGAATACTTCGCGGCCGGCATGTGGCGTTTTCGCGAAGCGATCCACCACGCACTGCTGCGCCACTTTCCCGGCGCCCGCCTGTACTGGTTCGCCGAGAGCCATGTGCAGAAGCAGGAGTCGTTCGACTGCCGCTCCGCCGATGCGCCCGAACCGGTCGAAGTGCACGAGCACGGCCTGCGTTTCCACGCCGCGCCAGGCTATGGCCACAAGACCGGCTTTTTTGCCGATCAGCGCGAGAACCGCCATCACTTTGCGCGACTGGCCAAGGGCCGTCGCGTGCTCGACCTGTGCTGCAATGCCGGCGGGTTCGCCGTGCACGCCTTGGCTGCCGGCGCCAGCGAGGCCGTCGGCGTGGACATGGATGCGGGCATCCTGGAGATTGCCCGCGCCAATGCCGCGGCCAATGACGTCGCCGCAAGGTTCGAGCAGGCCGACATCTTCGACTGGCTGCGCAACGCCGTGGCGCAGGGCGAGCAGTACGACGCGGTCGTGCTGGACCCGGCCAAGCTCACGCGCGACCGCAGCAAGATCATGGAAGCGCTGAAGAAGTACTTCGCCATGAACCGGCTGGCGCTCGATGTGATTCCGCCGGGCGGCCTCTTGCTTACCTGCTCGTGCACTGGCCTGGTGAGCGAAGCGGATTTCCTGGAAATGTTGCGTCGCGTGGCACTCAATGCCGGGCGCGAGATCCAGGTGCTGCACGTGGCTGGCGCTGGCGCCGACCATCCATTCCGCAGCGATGTGCCAGAAGGGCGTTATCTGAAGGCGGTGTTCTGCCGTGTGATGTAAATCTTCAAAGGAGAGCGGGCCATGATCGATGTTGTCGAGTCCATCCGCACCTACAACGCCAAGCGCGATCCGGAGCGACTTTCACGCAAGTACGCCGTCATGCGCCACGACCCGTTCTCCTTTCTGCGCGGCACCTGCCCCCTGTTCTATGCGCGGTTGCCGGCGCCCAAGGTGCTGGCCAAGGCGCCGCCGACCTGGGTCTGCGGCGACTTGCACCTGGAAAACATGGGCAGCTACAAGGGCGACAACCGGCTCGTCTATTTCGATCTCAACGACTTCGATGAGGCCGCGCTCGCACCCTGTACGTGGGAGTTGATCCGACTGCTCAGCAGCGTGCACATCGCCGCCGACAGCCTGCAGCTGAGCACCGAACAGGCGGACCGACTATGCGGGCACTTCTTGTCGTCCTACGTCGCCGCCTTGCGCCTTGGCAAGGCGCGCTGGATCGAGCGCGACACCGCTACTGGCATGGTCGGCGACCTGTTGGGCGGCCTGCGCGGCCGCCTACGCCCCCCCTTTCTCGACAGCCGCACCGAGCGCAAAGGCAGACTACGCAAGCTGCGCATCGATGGTAAACGGGCACTCGCCGTGACCGATAAGCAGCGCGAGAAGGTCACCGCGTTGATCAAGCGGATCGGCGCGAAAGAAGACAACCCAGCGTTCTATCGCGTCCTCGACGTGGCTCGCCGCATCGCTGGCACTGGCAGCCTCGGCATCGAGCGCTATGCCATCCTCGTCGAAGGCAAGGGTTCGCCCGACGGCAACTACCTGCTCGACCTCAAGCAGGCCATACCGTCGTCCCTGGTGCCTCACCTGAGCATCGCCCAACCGGCGTGGAGCAGCGAAGCCGAACGTGTAGTGACCGTGCAGCGCCGCATGCAAGCCATCTCGCCCGCGTTCTTCCGCGCGGTGAACATGGGTCGCAAATCCTATGTCTTGCGCGGCCTGCAGCCCACCGCGGACCGCGTCGCGCTGACCGAATGGGATGGCAAGCTGGAACGTCTCGAAGGTGTGCTGGAGACGATGGGCAAGCTCACCGCCTGGTCCCAGCTGCGCAGCAGTGGTCGCCAGGGCTCGGCCACTGCCGACCAGCTGATCGCCTTCAGCGAGAAACGTCGCTGGCCCGCAGAGCTGCGCACGCTGGCAAGGGACGCCACCAAGCAGGTGCGGCGCGACTGGAAGAC
>DASXND010000452.1:0-6984 GCA_036495265.1 Dyella sp. | reverse complement strand
TCGTAAGCGCTAAATAAGCCACACCTTGAGGAATCGTGTCGTTACCCAGTAACGTTGAGCTATGGGGATTGTTACCGGGTAACGATAGTGAGGAGTCGCAGGATGGCGCAGACGACAGCACAACGGCAAGCAGCGTATCGGTCAAGGCGAGCCACCGCAGGCAAGGACGGCAACGGAGAACGTCGACTGGACATGTGGATCAGTACAGAGGCCGAGCTTGCCCTTGCGCGGCTTGCGCGACGCTACGCAATCACGAAGCGTCAGATGCTGGAGCGGTTGATCACGCGAGCGGACGACGCGCTCGTGCGCCGGCTTGATCCGGATACGGATGAGTGGAATCTGTATTTCAACTCCCGCCGGTAGACCTGTTGTTACCGGGTAACGGTGAGAGCGTGAACCATGCGTTGTCAGATCGATCAGCCGGAAGACGTCGCCGTTTGCCGCCTGGCGAAGTTGAACGGCAGCAGGTCAGTGATATCGGCATCCAATGGCCGCTGGGGCAATTGCGTTAGCACGTGCAGCAGGTAGGCATACGGCTCGACGTTGCACGCGCGACAGGTGAGCATCAGGCTATAGACCATTGCGCTTGCCTGTGCGCCAGCCACCGTGTCACTGAACAACCACGAAGATCTTCCAGTGCAGAATGGCCTGATGTCGCGCTCGATGACGTTGTTGTCCACGGCGGCGCGTCCGTCGGTCACATAGCGGCTGAGGTACGTCCACTGGTTGCGCGCATATGAGATTGCCTTGCCGAGCAGGCTCTCAGGCAGGACGTGCGGAGCCTGTTCGTCCAGCCACGTCCTGAATGCTTCGAGCAGCGGCACGCTGTGCTGCTGGCGCAGCCGGTACGTATGGTCGACGCGGGTCTCGCCTTGCGGCGGATCGGCTTTGGCCAGCGCCTCGACCTGATACAGTGCCTTGAAGTACTCCAGTGCCTGCGCGGCACGCCCGCCAGGTTTCTTCATGCCCTTCAGCGCATCGACGAAGGCGCGCCGCGCGTGGGCCAGGCAGCCGAAGTGCGTGGCGCCTTTGACCGTGCGCCAGGCGGCATACCCGTCGGTTATCAGCAGGCCTTGATAGCCGGCAAGGAACGCCTGGGGATATTCCTGCCCGCGTCCTGGCTGGTAGTCGAACAGTACGACCGGTTCCGGACTGTCTTCGGCACTGCGGTACACCCACATGTACGACGTACTCTGCGCGGGCTTGCCGGGCTCCTTGAGCACCTGCACGGTTGTTTCGTCACCGTGGATCAACTGCTGCGACAGCAGCGTGCTGCGCAGGGCTTCGCGCAACCGGCTGTAGTGCAGTTGCGCAGGCCGGATGATCCAGCTGGCCAGCGTGCCTCGGCCGATTTCGATGTCTGCACGCGCCAGCGCGTGCGCCATCCGGTACAGCGGTGTGCCGTCGACGTACTTGCCTGCCGTGACGGTGGCGATCATCGCCGCACTGGCACTGCTGCCCGGCAGCGGCTGCGCTGGCATCGGGGCGGTGATGACCGGGGTGCGTTCGGCATGGCGCTCGCAGTGCCGGCACGCGTACTTGAAGCGCACGTGCTGCAGCACCGACGCCTTCACCTCGATGTGCAGCTGTTCGCTGACTTCTTCGCCCATACGGTGAAGCGCGTTTGCGCAGCATGGGCAGACCTTCTGGTCCTCGGGCAGGTCATATTCGATGCGCTGGCGCGGCAGGTGCGCTGGCAGCGGCTTGCGTCCACGCTTGCTGCGCGCCGGCGCAGGCGTATCCGGCAGGCCGGTATCGGGCAGCGCGAACGCATCTTCGGCCGTGCCGGCGTCATCGTCGTCGGGCTCGGTGACGGCGACCTGCTCGGCCTCGTCGAAGACGCGATCGCGCAGCTTCTCGCTGCTCGGCGCGAAGCGTTTGCTCTGCGCCAGACGGAACTGTTCTTCCAGCTGGGCAATCCGGTCGACCAGTTGCCGGTTGCGTGCCTCGAGCTCGCGAATGTAGGCCTGGGCGGCCGGCGGCAGTCGGGAGAAGTCGTCTTCGTTCATGCCCACCAGGATAGCGGGCTGCTGTGCACGGTGGGTTTACGGGATTTGTAACAGCCCGCTCAGCCGTTGTTTACCGGCAACGCCGGGCCGTTCAGCTCGCGTGACGATATCGTCGCGCCGGATGACGGCGTATGGCGTCGATGTCGATGCCATCGAGCAGCCAGTGCAGCTGTTCGGTCGTCAGTTCGATCACCGCGTCCTGCCGACGTGGCCAGACGAAGCGGTCCTCCTCGAGACGGCGCAACATCAGCCAGAAGCCGGCGCGCTCGTAGAGCAGCAACTTGACCCGGTTGCGTCTGCGGTTGTGGAAGGCAAACACCGCACGCGCAAACGGATCGAGCTGCATGGACTGTTCGACCAGCATCACCAGGCTGTTGATACCCGCCCGGAAATCGATCGGCTCGCGGTGGAGGAAGACCCTCAGATCGGCTTCGAAGCGAAACATCAGCCCGCTCCCAACGCCGCAACCAGCGCCGCCACCAGCTCGGCGTCGCTTGCTGAGCATTCGAGCTCGAGCTTCACGCCGTTGGGCAAATGTGCTGACAGTCGCGCCGACGTCGCCGCCCGGGACGACGGGCGCGATGGCTCCCGTCCCGGAACCGGCCGCACCGCTGGTTCCGAAGCCAGCACTGGCGCTGGATCACCAATCGCAATGACCGGCACGAACGCCGGCGATCGGCTGGCCACGTCGTCTCTCACGGGTGCATCTGGACGTTGGTGCAGTCGAACCCATTTGCGCAACTGGTTGGCGTTGACCCCAGCCTTCAGGGCCAGGCCAGACAGCGACGCGCCCGGCTGCAGGCAGGCCTCGATCAGCCGCCGCTTGTCCACCGGATCGAAGCTGCGCTTGCCGCCCACGCCAACGTGCGTCACCCGCAAGGGCAAAAAAGTCAGGTCATCCTGGGCTAGGTGTGGCAAAACTCGCGCTTACTGACCATCGATAGGCCAGCGCCCAAAATTGAGACTGCCCCAAGGGTACCGACGTACACCCGTCGCATGCGATGCCAGTGCTCGTGAAAAGCGCACTCGCCACGTTTCCGTTCGATGCGCCGCCAGACTGGCGCGTCAAACTCCAGCAGGAAAAGGCGAACGGTGTGCCGACGGTGATCTCGGTGAAGCCGCTGCAACCGTAATGCGCGGGTGCTATTCCGGCGTCGCGTCGGCTTCCGGCCAGCAGTTTTCGAACACACAATCGGCGAGCGGCAGGCGGCTCGCCCAGCGCTCGGTTTCCAGCATCGGCGCGCTGTAAAACTGGTCGACGTGGCCGAGGCACAGGATCGCCACTGGCCGCGCGCCCTCGGGCATCCGCAGCAGAGCGCGAACCGCATCGACGTCGAACAGCGACACCCAGCCCATGCCGAGGCCTTCGGCGCGCGCGGCTAGCCACATGTTCTGGATCGCGCACGCCACCGACGCGAGGTCCATCTCCGGCAAGGTGCGGCGCCCGAAGATATGCCGCTCGCGCCCGTCCATCAGCGCGATCACCAGCAGTTCGCCGCACTGCAGCATACCTTCCACTTTCAGCTTCATGAACTCGTCACGGCGTTTGCCAAGCGCGTCGGCGGTAGCGAGCCGCTCGCTTTCGACCGTCGCGTGCAGGGCCGTGCGCAGCGCCGGGTCCGTGATGCGCGCGATCCGCCACGGCTGCATGAAGCCGACGCTCGGCGCATGATGCGCCGCGTCGAGCAGCCGCCGAAGCACGGCGGGATCGACCGGGTCGGGCACGAAGTGGCGCATGTCGCGGCGCTCGTAGATGGCGCGATAGACGGCATCGCGCTCGGAGTCGTTAAAAGGCTTCGCCATGGAACAGGGCGGCCGTGAAGGCCGGGTTGGAGGGCCAATAAGCATGCATGTAAGTCGCCACGATCGAGCCCGCGCGATACACGGCCTCGCCGGACGCATCGCTGTGCGCCCGGGTGGCAGAACGCAGCGGTGCGAGCGAGGTGTTCAGCGTGGAGTAATGAAACGTGTGCCCGGTCAGCGGGCCGTGCAGGCTGTCGATCTGCTGCATGCCGAGCGCGGTGAAGCGTGTTTGCATCGTCGCATGGCCCGGCAGCAGGCCGAGCATCGGCGTGCTGGCGTCCTGCGTGTCGGTCAGTTGGTCGAGCAGGTAGAGCATGCCGCCGCATTCGGCGACGAGCGGGTTGCCGGCGGCCACAAGCTCGCGGATCGACGCCGCGCTGCGCGTGTTGGCGGCGAGCGTGCTCGCGTGCAGTTCCGGGTAGCCGCCGGGCAGGTAGAGTGCGTCCGCGTCGGCGGGCAACGCTTCGTCGGCGAGCGGCGAGAAGTAGTCGATTTGCGCGCCGAGCGCTTCCAGCAGCGCGACGTTGGCCGGATAGATGAACGAGAACGCGGCATCGCGGGCGATCGCGATCCGCTTGCCTTCCAGCAGGCGTGGCAGCACTTGCGGCACGGGCGCGCCGAATTCGACCGGCGGTGGCAATGCTGCGAGTGCGGTCGGTTCGAGCGTATCGGCGGCGCGCTCGAGGCGCGCGTCCAGATCGTCGATCTCGGCCGCTTGGTGCAAGCCGAGGTGACGATCTGGTAACGCGATTTCACCGCTCGCCGCGATGTGTCCGCACCAGCGCAGTCCGGGCGGCAATGCTTCCTCGAGCATTTGCGCGTGGCGCGCGGAGCCGACGCGATTCGCGAGCACACCGTAAAACGGCACCTGCGGCCTGAAGCGCGCGAGGCCGAACGCGACCGCGCCGAAGGTTTGCGCCATTGCCTTGGCGGAGATCACCGCCAGCACCGGCACGCCGAAGACCGTGGCGAGATCGGCGCTGCTCGGCGTGCCGTCGAACAGGCCCATCACGCCCTCGATCAGAATCAGATCGGCTTCGGCCGCCGCCTGCGCGAGCAGATTGCGGCAGGCGGCTTCGCCAACCATCCACAGATCAAGCGACCACACCGGCGCGCCGCTCGCGCGTTCGAGGATCATCGGGTCGAGAAAGTCCGGCCCCGTCTTGAAGACCCGGACGCGCCGCCCCAGGCGCCGGTGATAGCGCGCGAGACCGGCGGTGATCGTGGTCTTGCCTTGCCCCGAAGCGGGAGCGCTGATGAACAGGGCGGGGCACGCCCCGGAGGAAGTCCCCCTGGGGGAGGCGGACATCGCTCAGAACTCCACGCCGCGCTGTGCTTTCACGCCTTGCTCGCGATACGGATGCTTGACGATGCGCATTTCGGTGACGAGGTCGGCGGCTTCGATCAATGCATCCGGCGCGTGACGGCCGGTCACCACCACGTGCAGCATCGGCGGGCGCGCGTTCAGCACCGACAGCACTTCGTCGAGCGGCAGGTATTCGTACTTCAGCACCGTGTTCAGTTCGTCGAGAATGACCATCTGGTACTCGCCGCTTTCGATCATCCGGCGTGCTTCGTTCCAGCCTTTGCGCGCGGTGGCCATGTCCGCGTCGCGGTTCTGTGTGTTCCAGGTGTAGCCGTCGCCCATCGTGACGAAATCGCAGTTGGCGATCGCGCCGAGGAAGTCGCGCTCCGACGTATGCAGCGCGCCCTTGATGAACTGCACGACGCCCAGGCGCATGCCGTGGCCCAGCACGCGCACGGCCATGCCGAACGCGGCGGTGGTCTTGCCTTTGCCGGTGCCGGTGTTGATGATCAGCAGGCCTTTTTCGACGGTGGCGCTGGCCTGCTTCTTCTCATGGCCTTCGCGCCGGCGCTCGGTCATGCGTTGATGCGATTCGGGATCGGTCTTCATCGAATGTCCAGTTGGTGAGTGTCGTTGTGGTCTGGCGATGGGCCGCCTGCGTGGGCGGCGGTCGTGGCGATCGCCACGGTGACGCCGGCGTGCAGCGTTTTGGGCACCAGCAGGCGAGCGCGGGTGGAGATGGACGCGTCCGTTGCGGTAAGTGGAGTTCGCGCGTCGGGTGCCTCAGGCGTGGCATACGCGGCGCCCGGTTCGGCCGACGCGGCGAGCAACGCGCATGGTTCGCAGACCCCATCCACGCCGAGATGCTCGCACACCACCGCCGATGGGTTTGCTACTGCCATCGCTGCGATCCGCGCACGGCTGAACAATTGCAGCGGCAGTGAATGACGCGCGCAGAATGCGAGTAGACCTGCCTCGTCGGCTTTGGTATCGACCGAGGCGACTACGCGAATCTGATCGAATGCACGTGCGCCGAGCGCGGCGCGCACCGCCGCTTCGATCTCCTCGGCCGAACTGTGCAAGCGGCAACCAATGCCTACGCTCAGCGTTTTCATTGGCTGCCCGCTCCGTGCGTCTGGACGGGGGCTACCGCTTCGGCGGCGTGAACCTCGACCCCATCAGCTTCTTCGGCGTGCGCCGCTGCCCGCGCCAGCGCGAGCGACGCCACGCCGCCGATCACCACGATCGCCGGCGAGCCGAGTCCGGCTCGCGCGACGGTGTCGGCAAATTCGCCGAGCCGCGCGAGCACGTGACGTTGCCCGGGGCGCGTCGCCGACTCGATCGCCGCGCACGGCGTATGGCCGCCCATACCGGCCGCGAGCAACGCGCCGACGATCTCGTTCAGCCGCCGCATGCCCATGTAAATCACCAGCGTCATGCGTGTGGCGACGAGCGCGGCCCAGTCCGGCTCGCCGCTGCCGGCGCCGTGTCCGGTGACGAACACCACGCCCTGCGCGTAATCGCGGTGCGTAACTGGAATGCCAATCGCCGCGGGCGCGGCGATCCCCGCCGTGATGCCGTTGATGATTTCCACGTCGATGCCCGCCTCATGCAGCGCCTGCTGTTCTTCGCCGCCACGGCCGAACACGAACGGATCGCCGCCTTTCAAACGCGCGACGCTGCGCCCGGCCCGCGCATGCTCGAGCATCTGCGCGACGATGCCGGCCTGCGGCGTGGACGGATGTCCGCCGCGTTTGCCGACGTACACGACCAGCGCATCGGCGCGCGCGAATTGCAGCACGTCGGGATTCACCAGATCGTCGACCAGCACCACGTCGGCTTGCGCCAGCGCGCGGGTCGCCTTCA
>DASXND010000451.1:0-15294 GCA_036495265.1 Dyella sp. | reverse complement strand
GCTGATTCAGCGCGCCGCGCAGAACAGCCCGGATCTGAAGATTGCGTACGCCCGCCTGCGTGAATCGCGTGCCTTGCTCGGGGTCGCCAAGTCGCAGCAGATTCCCGATGTGGAAACGGTGGCGAACTATTCGCGCAGCCGTGCCCAGCAACCGGGCTTCACCAACCAGCGCACCACCATCACGAGCTACCAGGCTGGCTTCGATGCCAGTTGGGAGATCGATCTGTTCGGTGGTGTGCGTCGCTCGGTGGAGGCGGCGCGCGCGGACGCCGGCGCCAGCGAGGCCTCGTTGCAGGATGCACAGGTGACGCTGTTCGCCGAGGTGGCGCGGTTTTACTTCGACCTGCGTGGCGCCCAGCTGCGCATTGATGTGGCCAACCGCGATATCGAGAACCAGCGCGAGTCGCTGCGCTTGATCCGCGCCCGTGCCGATATCGGCACGGGCGAGGAACAGGACGTGGCCAGCGCCAGCGCGCGACTCAGTTCGGTGGAAGCGCAGTTGCCGGTATTGCAGACGCTGGCACAGACCGATACATCGCATTTGGCCGTCTTGCTGGGTGAGCGACCGGGTGAGTTGGACATCGACCTTTCGCCGCAGAAGTTCGCACCGATCGACGTCGCCCTGCCTATTGGCAACGCGGGCGACGTGCTCACCCGCCGCCCGGATATCCGCATTGCGGAGCGCGACCTGGCCGCGGCCAATGCGCGCATCGGTGTCGCCAAGGCCGACTACTACCCGCACATCACCCTGGGCGGGTTCCTGGGCTTCCTGGCCGGTCGCAGCAACGATTTTGGCGGGCCTTCCTCGCGCGCCTGGACGCTGGCACCGAGCATCACCTGGTCCGGGCTCAACGTGCAGCGCGTACGCTCCAACGTGAAGGCCAGCGAAGCGCGTGCCGATGCTGCCCTGGCGAATTATCAACGCACCGTGTTGCAGGCGCTCGAGGACGTGGACAACGCCCTGGTCAGCTACAACCTGCAGCGCGACCGTGTACAGAAGTTGATTGACCAGGTCGCGCAGAGCCGACGCGCGGCCGACCTGGCCCGCGTCCGTTACAACGAAGGCGCCGCGGACTTCCTGCAGTTGCTGGACGCCGAGCGCACCCAGCTGGCGGCGGAGGATGCGTTGGCCGACGCGCAGGCCTCGATCAATCTGCGCGCCGTCTCGGTGTACAAGGCCTTGGGTGGTGGCTGGCAGGCTTGCGCCAACGAGCGTTGCGATCAGCTGGCCACCGTTCCATGAACACCATGGCGTTTCCCACCAGGTTGGCGCGGCGGCGTTCCACGCTGATCGAACCGGAACTGGCGCAGCGCGTTGCCCTGGTCAGCGGTGCCAACCGCGGCCTGGGACTCGAGGTGACGCGGCAACTGGCAGCTAGCGGCGTGACTGTGCTGCTGGGTTCGCGCGACGCATCCGCGGGTGAAAAAGCGGCACGGCAGCTGCGTAGCGAAGGTGGCTTCGTTTTCGTGGCGCCGCTGGATGTGACCTCGCCCGCCGATGTGCTCGCGCTCGCTACACGTATCGAACGCGATTACGGGCGTCTGGATATCCTGGTGAACAACGCCGGCGCGTATTTCGATGCCGGCAACGAGGCGTCCTCCGTCGATATGGATATCGTGCGGCAGGCGTTGGAGATCAACCTGCTCGGCGCGTGGCAGCTGACCGAGGCGATGCTGCCGCTGATGCGACGTCACGGCTACGGCCGCATCGTCAACGTGTCCAGCGGCTGCGGCGCCATCGAGAGCGAGTGCGCCAGCTGCCCGGCCTATCGCGTCTCCAAGGCGGCCTTGAACAGCCACACGCGGATGCTGGCGACGGAGCTGAGCGGCAGCGGCATCCTGGTCAACGCTGTCTGCCCCGGCTGGGTCGCCACCGATATGGGCGGCCACGGCGGCCGCCCCGTCGCCGAAGGCGCCGCTGGCATCGTGTGGGCGGCGACGCTTCCCTCCCGGCCCGCGATCAACGGCGGCTTCTTTCGTGATCGCGTGCGCATCGATTGGTGACGTCCTGCGCGGGCACCATGATCAAAGCATTTTGCGATACACGATAAAACCGGACCTGTCTGCCAGCTTGTCATAGAGCTGCATGGCGGTCGCGTTGGTCTCGTGGGTTTGCCAGTAGACGCGCGCCGCGCCGGCTTGCGCGGCCTGTGCATAGACCGCCTCGATCAGCGCGCGCCCGACCCCCATGCCGCGCGCCGCTGCCACGGTAAACAGGTCCTGCAGGTAGCAACTGTTGCCCAGGCTGGTCGTGCTGCGGTGGAACAGGTAGTGCGTCAGGCCAAGCAGCTGACCGTCGCGCTCGGCAACCCATGCATGCACGGGTTCGTCGGCATCGAGAAAGCGCGCCCAGGTCGAGCGCGTGATCGCCTCTGGTAATGCGGTCGATCCGCTGCGCCCGTAGAACGCGTTATAGCCGTCCCACAGCGGCTTCCAGGCGTCGTAGTCCTGTTCGCGTACCGGCCTGATCAGAAGTTTGGCACTCACCTGACCTCCTAAGCGCGTCAGCGTTGCACCATCAAGGCAAACCAGCGCCAGCCGCGGATGCGTTCGGCCACCAGCTTGGTGCTGGTCAGCATCGGCACGGCGAGCAGGGCACCGGGTATGCCCCACAGCCAGCCCCAGATCAGCAGCCACAACAAGATGGCGATGGGGCTGAGACGCATGCGGCGCCCCTGGATCATCGGCGTGATCAGATTGCCTTCAAAGGCCGTGATGCCGGCAAAGGTCAGCGCCGGCAGCAGCGCAGAACCCGCATCGTTGAAGTTCATCAGACCGACCAGGGCGAGCACCGTCGTCGTGGTGATCGCGCCGACATAGGGAATGAAATTGGCCAACGCCGCCACGGCGCCCCACAACAACGGATCGGGCATGTGATAAAGCCATAGCATGCCCGCGGTGATCGTCCCCAGCATCACGTTGATAAGCATGGTGGTAAGGATGTAACGCGAGACTTCGGTCTGGATGCTGCGCACGATGCGCACCGCGTGTCGCTTGTAGCCGAAGCTGGGCGCCGCTTCCACCAGCCGGCGCAGCAGCATGTCGCCATACACGAGGAAGAAAAACACCAGCAGCACCACCGTGAGTATCGCCGCCAACACCTTCGGTGTACTGGCCACGACGTCCCACGCATTGATCGCCAACGAGCCCTGGGAAGCCGGGGGCGTACGCGAATTCTGTCCGGCCACCAGGCTCTGGGTGGCACGATTAGCCGCCT
Source organism: Dyella sp. (assembly GCA_036495265.1). GTDB lineage: Bacteria > Pseudomonadota > Gammaproteobacteria > Xanthomonadales > Rhodanobacteraceae > Dyella. Next base: position 12,077 of record DASXND010000451.1, on the reverse strand, counting down.
CCAGTGGCTGGATAAAGGTCTTGAGTTTCGGCAAAAAGCTGCGGATCGCGGCGGGCGCTTCGTGGAACCAACCCAGTGCCGGCTGCGTGAGCTTGCCAAGGCCGCTACCGATGCCGGCGATCAGCCCGATCATCAACACGCTGGCGCAAAGCCAACGGGGCAACCCCAGGCGCGCACCACTGGCGACAATCGGGTTCAGCGCCAAGCCGATAAAGGCCGCCAGCACCAAGGGAATCAACAGGCCCTTGGTCAGCGTAATCGTGTACATCAAGGCCAGCAGCAAGAGCAGATTGAGTGCGACACGAATGCCGCGCAAATGACGACGTGCATTGCGCGCGCGCAGCAGGCGATGCGCGACCACGCGTGGCTCTTGATACGACATCATCGGTACGCCAGGTATCGGCGTACCCGCCACGTCACTCGAGGTGGCGGGCGCGGTGGGCGGCTCGGATCGACTCATGAGGGGTCGAATCCGCCTTGGGAGAATTCGGCGATCAGCCGCGCCGCCTGGGCAACCAGTTCGGCCACCGTGCCACTGAGCAACGCTCCCAGTCCGGGTACACGCAAAGGGTGCACATTGAGCTGACCCAGGACGAAGCCGGCACCAGCTGCCACGCCCACGGTGGTAAGTGGATAGCGCTGCCCACGCGACAACAGCGCCTGGGCAGGAACAGCCAGTTCCTGGCGTGCCTCCTGCGATCGCGCCTGCGCCGCGCGAACGGCGTGCAGCTGTTCAAAGATGGTCATGGTGCGTCCTCCGGGCGGGACTCACCCTGTGGATCGGGACGACGCAGGGCGTCGCGCATCATCGCATTCCATTCACCCCGCGTCGCGGGCAGGCTCATCCAGTGCATGCAGCGGCGAAACAGCAGGATTGCCCCCAGCAGGAAGGCCAGTTCGAACAGGGCGAGCGCTACCAGCGCCCAGGCCCAGGAATCGAACCACTGCGCCAGCAACCAGCCGAGCAAGCAGAGCATGGTGAGGCCCAGGCCCACGCCGGCCACCGTCGCCACCAGGGCCGCCGCCAGGATCCAGTGAACGGCGCTGCGCGCCAGCCCGAGCTCCGCGACCAGCAAGTCCAGCTGCGCGCCGAACAGCTTGCGAAAGGCGCGTCCCAGCCGGCCAAGATCGTCCAGCAAGCCGGGCGGCGGTGACGCTGGCGGCGCCTCGTCGGGTGTGGCGGGCGCGTCATCGCGTCCGGTCTGGTCCATCCGCTGCCCTCGTCGGCTTGCCTGATATTAGCGACGCAGTATGCGGCCTAGCAGCCAGCCAGCGCCAAGGGCGATGGCCACCGATTGCACCGGTTTCTCCCGCACGTAGTCGCGGGCCTTCTCGAGCCATTCGTCGGCGCGATCCACTGCCCCGTCATAGGCCTCGCGGCCGCGCTCACGGTATTCTCCGGCCTTGGCATTGGCGCGCGTGGCGGCATCGGCCGCTTTGTCGGTGGCGTGGTGCAAGCTCTCTTCGACGTGATCGGCGGCGCGTTCGACGGCTTCCTTGGTACTCGCCACGGCACTGGAGGTCGCCTGCTTGACGCGCTCGGCGCGCTCCTCGATACGCTCGGCGGTGCTGCTTTCCTCAGGCGCCTGGACCTGCTTGTTCATGACGTTCTCCGGTAAGGCGGTGGTTTAATGGAACCAAGGGTGCGAGCCGGGCGCGAGCCGGGTCCGCCTGGACCCGGCGCGCTGCCGCTCAGCTGGCGCGGCGGAAGAAGGCGATAACCGCGAGGATCAGGAAAATGATGAACAGGATCTTCGCGATACCGGCAGCGGTACCAGCAATGCCGGTGAACCCGAACAAAGCCGCGATGATGGCGATGACCAGAAAAACCAGGGCGTAGTGGAGCATGGTGCGTTCCTCGTGACGGGGCTGCCGACCGCCCCTTAATCATTCACCCACAGCGCATGCCTTGCGGGCGTGAAGAGAGCGCCATGCGGTCATCACGTTGGGCGCCGTTCATGTTTTTTGCCAGGCGATCAGTCCAGCGCCGGATTGAGCGAATAGCTGCCCATCAGCTCCGCCTCGGCCAGCACATGGCCGTCCATCGCCGCACGCAGCTCGGCGACGGTGAAGCCATCGGCAAGCTTGAGATGTTCCACGTCGAGGGCGTAAAGGCGGAAGTGATAGTGATGCACCAGCGAATCGTTCCACGGCGGGCAGGGGCCGTCGTAACCGAGGTATTCACCACGCATGTCCGGATCGCCCGCGAACCATCCGGTGTAGTCATTGATGCCTTGCACGCTACCTGGCGGACCGTAGGGAGCACGCTTGCCGCGCGCCACGATGCCTTCGCTGCACGCGCCTTCCGCCAACTCGCCGCATTCCACCGGGATATTCGCCATCAGCCAATGCACAAACTCTACCCGCGGCAGGTCCGCCGGCACGCTACGGCCTGCCTGGTTGACGTCATCGGGCTTGCTCGGCACATCGACATCGATGCAGGTGAGCACGAACGAGCGCGCGGTCAGCGGCGCCTCCTTCCAGGCCAGATGAGGGCTCAGGTTGTCCGATAGCGCCACTGGCGCGGCGCGCTTGGCAAAGGCGAGTTTGGGCGGAATCGGCTGGCCGCGTTCGAAATTGTCACTGCGAAGTTGCAAGGCTGTTCTCCTGAAACGTTGATCTGGATTCATGCATCACCGCCATGGCGGCGCTGCCTTAGGGCGCTTGGTAGGTCACCCGATAGACCGCGCCGGCAAGGTCGTCGCTCACCAGCAGGCTGCCATCCGGCAACGGCTGTACGTCGACCGGGCGGCCCCACGCCTTTTCGTCCTGCTGGAACCCTTCGATCAGCGGCTCATAAGACACCACCTTATCGCCGTTGAGACGCACCGTCATCACGCGATAGCCGGATTTCTTTGTACGGTTCCATGAACCGTGTTCGGCGATAAACAACGCGCCCTTGTAGCTGGGCGGGAACTGCTTGCCCTCATAGAAACGAAGACCCAAGGAGGCCACGTGCGCGCCCAGCTTCAGTACGGGTGGCGTGTAGTCCTTGCAGTTCTTGCCCTGGCCGAACTCCGGGTCGAGCGTGTCGCCCTGGTGGCAATACGGATAGCCGAAATGCTCGCCAACGCGACTCAGCTTGTTGAGTTCGTCACTGGGCATGTCGTCGCCCATCAGGTCGCGACCATTGTCGGTGAACCACAGTTGTCCCGAACCCGGTCGCCAGGTGAAGCCCACCGTATTGCGAATGCCATAGGCGACATCCTCAAGACCGCTGCCATCGGCATTCATCCGCGTGAGCTTGGCGTAGTCATGCCCTTTGTCGCAGATGTTGCATGGCGCGCCGATCGGCACGTAGAGCTTGTTGTCGGGGCCAAAGGCGATGAATTTCCAGCCATGATGCCTGTCGGTGGGAAATTTGTCGTAGACGACCTGCGGTGTCGGCGGATCATCGAGGTGATTCTCGATGTCGCGCAGCACCAGGATCTTGCTGACTGCCGAGATGTACAGGTCGCCGTTCTTGAATGCCACGCCGACCGGCAACTGCAGGCCACTGGCAATCACGCGCACCTTGTCGGCGTGACCATCGCCCTTGCTGTCGGTGAGGGCATAGACCTTGCCCGCATCGTTCGAACCTACGAACACCGTGCCCTTGGCGCCCAGGGCGATTTCCCGCGCATTCGGTACCTGGTCCGAATACACCGCGATGTGGAAGCCCTTGGGCAGGGTGAGCTTGTCCAGGGACGGGGCGGCAAGGATCGCGGGAGCCGCCAAGAGGCCAAACAAGGCAACGATCAGCTTGCGCATGGATGAGACTCCGTCGGCTTGTGCCGGGCTGTCATGGCTCAGGCTAGGTCGGGTAGCGAGTACTCGAAATCGTAGGAGTGCACGCCGTTGGCGATCGCGATCTCGAGCTTGCCGCTGATCCCGCTCAGCGCCCCGGTACCCGAGTCCGGTACCACCGTGATCGAAAGCTGCGGCGTTCCACGATGCATCGTACCCGTGTGCTGCAACGCGAAACTGCCGCTGCGGCCGTGCAGGTTCGCGCTGATGCATTCCATGGCTACATAGCCGGCGGAACCATCGATCGGCGTGCCGACCGCAAGCATCTGGCCCTTGCCGGAGCCGTCCAGGTCGCCACGGTAGTGCTTGACCAGCGCCAGGCGCCCGATGCCGGGATCGCCGACGCCTTCCTGATCGGTTTGCGGCGACATCGTTACGTCGAACGTCCCTTTGGCATGCCTGCTCATAACCGTGTCCTCTGGCGATTCGCGGAACAAGGCGCCCATACCGATCTTCCCTCGGCGCATGACGGAGCATCGTCGTACCCACCCTAGCGGGTGTCAACGATGCTCCGGCAACAAGACGTCAGTAGCTGGCCGTGCTCAGGCCGCCGCGATCGCGTTGAACCGCGCGGCGATGTATTCGTCGGTGAAACTGGTCATGTCCCAACCGCGGATAAACCCACAGTGCCCGCCGTAGTCCGAGATATCCAGCTCGACGTTGGCCGATAGCTGCAACTTCTCGAACGCGTCGACCGGAATCACCGGATCGTCGCGCGCGGTGAGGATGGTTGCCGGCACGTGCAGGCCGGCAAGCGCCTGGCCAGCCACCGAATAGCCGTCCAAATAGGCTTCGAGCGAACCGAAATCGGTGTGCCGCGACACCAGCGAAGCCGTCAGCCCACGCAGGCTCTGCTTCAACTCGGCGAGCTCGAAATATTCCTGATGCGGAAACGCCGCTTGCTTGGCCTGCAAGGAGCGCCGCCACTTGTGCATGAAGTACGCCTGGTAGAACCATGGCGCGGCTTCCTCCAGCGAAAACAGGCCTTCGCTGGGATCGATGATGGGACACACCGCCAGCGCGTAACTCAACGGCAGGCCCACGGCCGGTGCGCGCAAGGCCGCGCGCAGCGCGAAATTGCCACCGAGCGAGAAGCCCGCAAGCGCCATCGGCCGGTTCGGGTAACGCTGCGCGATATCCAGCAGCGCATAGACCACCTCGTCGATGCGACACGAATGAAACAGCGCTTCGTTGAGATTGTGGCTATCGCCGTGATCGCGAAAGTTGAGCCGGAAGACATCCCACCCGTCCGCCAGCAAGCGGCTGCCCGTCTGCAACACGTAGGTGGAGTCGACGCTGCCTTCCCAGCCGTGGAACAGCACCGCGAGGCCGCGCGACGGGGACGGCGTCTTCTGCGCGGTGTAGGCACCCGTGAGTCTTACCCCATCACCACCGTCGACCAGTACCGGCTCGGCACCGTCCAAGACGGTCTGCGCGGCCTTGGGCAACAGCACCCGGCGTACGCCGCTCGACGACAGCATGGTCTGGATGTGGCCGCTGCGTAGCGGCCACGGTGGCTGGAAATCCTTTCCTTTCGGCAGACTCATGCGCGGCTGTCGTGGGTCGGCTTGTCTTCCAGTGCCAGCGCGATGCGCTCGCGCGACAGCTCGGCCATGCGGCGACGTGCATCCGGCGTGGCCGGCACGGGTTCGAGGAAATGCACCTCGACATCGAGCGGCGCGTCGCCGAGCAAACGCAGGAAGTTCTGCAGGAAATTCTCATGCTCGCGGAAACCGGCTTCGACCACCCGTCGACCGTCACGCGCAAAACGCAGTGCCACGGGCTGTACGGGAACGTCGGCATCCAGCGCGGCCTGGAAAATACGCGCGTGGAACACCCGCAGTACGCCGTTGTGGCCGGTGCCACCCTCCGGAAATACCGCCACCGAGCGCCCGCCGCGCAAACGGTCCACCATCACCTGCATGACCGCCGCCAGCGAATGATTGCTGCCGCGGCGGTGGAAGATGGTGCCGCCAGCGGCGGCCATCCAGCCCACCAGCGGCCAGCGGGCGATCTCCGCCTTGGCGACGAAGCAGGCCGCGCGCTGGCTGTGCAACAACTCGATGTCGAGCCAGGAGGTGTGGTTGGCCACAAACAGCACCGGATCGGCGAGCGGTTTGCCCACACGCACCGAACGCAGGCCGAAGATGCGCAAGAGCGTCGTGGACCACCAGCGAATGGTGCGGTGTGGGAACGGCTCGCGGCCGTTCTTCATCACGGCGTTGCGGCCCAAACTCAGGACAAACGCGCACAGCAGGACGCCAAGAATCGCGTGCAAAAACAACAACGGTACGCGCCAGGCGTAACGCAGGGGTCGTATCAAGTCGCGGCGGTCCGGGGCGGAAACAGTGTCGGTGTTCATCAGTCTGGTTAGTTTAGCGTTAGTTGAAGCCCCTGCGACCTACCCGAATGCCTTCAACGTTCAAGTTGGGCCAAGGGCAAAGCGGCCGAACGCTTGACGGTACGAAGGACGAAACTCGAATTGACGTCGGCCACCCCCGCGGCGTTCAGCAAACGGTCGAGCAGGAAGCGCGAAAAGTCCTGAAGATCGGTCACGTAGACGTGCAGCAGATAGTCCATGTCGCCGGTCAGCGCATAACAGGCCACCACTTCGTCCCAGCCATTGACCAGCCCTACGAAGTGCTCCACCGCCGCACTCTCATGCTTGGTGAGCTGGACGCGCACGAAGGCCTGCAGGCCCAGCCCGATCGCCTGCGGATCCACCTGTGCGGTGTAACCCGTAAGGATGCCCTCCGCTTCCAGGCGCTGGAGGCGGCGCAGGCAAGCCGAAGGCGACAGGCTGACGCGTTCAGCCAGCTCGGCATTGGTAATGCGCCCTTCGCCTTGCAGTACGGCCAGGATGCGCAAATCAGTACGATCCAGGGTCGTCATGGCAATAAAATTCCGCCGTATCTGACTAGATGCGCTGATTATTGCGCACATGATCTGAATCAAAGCAATAAAACAATCATCGTGCGCGCCATCGGCCATATGCTGTGACATCCCCAGAGACTTGCTGGCCTGCCCATCCGGAGCCCTCCATGAACACCACGCCGCGCCGCGTCGAACACCATCAGACCGACCGGGGCTATGTGCCGGTTTACGCCACCGGTGTGGTCGAGCAGCCCTGGGCCGACTATTCCCCCACCGACCATGAGGTCTGGGACACCTTGTACCAGCGCCAGCGCGACCTGCTGCCAGGGCGTGCCTGCCAGGAATTCATGGATGGCGTGGCCCGCTTCGGCCTCGGCGATGGGGGTATCCCCAAGTTCGCCGACCTGAACAAGGTGCTCGGCGCGACCACCGGCTGGGAACTGGTGGCGGTGGAGGGCCTGTTGCCGGACGAGGTGTTCTTCGACCACCTGGCGCATCGCCGCTTCCCCGTCAGCTGGTGGATCCGCAAGCCCGACCAGCTCGACTACCTCAGCGAACCGGACCTGTTCCACGACCTGTTTGGGCATGTGCCGTTGTTGCTCAACCCGGTCTTCGCCGACTACATGCAGGCCTACGGGCGCGGTGGCATGAAGGCGTTCGCGATCGGCCCCGAGGCGCTGATGAACCTCACGCGGTTGTACTGGTACACGGTGGAATTCGGCCTGATCAACACCAAGGACGGCATGCGCATCTACGGCGCCGGCATCGTCAGCTCCAAGGGCGAATCGATCTACTCGCTGGACTCGCCCTCGCCCAATCGCATCGGTTTCGGGCTGGATCGCGTGATGAGCACGCGCTACCGCATCGATACCTACCAGCAGACCTATTTCGTGATCGACAGCTTCGAGCAGCTGTTCGAAGCCACGCGTCCGGACTTCACGCCGATCTACGCCACGCTGCGGGAGCAGTCCGCCCACGCGGCTGGCGACGTCCTGGACACCGACCGCGTATTCACGCGCGGCAACCGTGAAGGTTGGGCGACCAACGCCGATACCTGATCGCTAGACGGATAGAACTTTTCAGAGCGGCCCGCCTTGTCAGCGGGCCGCTTCGTTTTGGCGCCACGCCAACTGCGTCCGTATGCCCCAGGTCGGCATGACCTAGGTCAAAACCGCTCAACGGGATCCTAACGACCATGGCCTCGTCCCGATAGACAAAAGAGCGGAAAACTCCCATGAAAGCACTACTTCCCCTGTTCATCGCCACTGCCTTGGGTGCCATCGCCGCACCTGCCGCTCACGCAGATACCAAGGACAACTGGGTCGTACGCTTCGGCGCCCACGTGGTCGATCCCAAGAGCAACAACGGCACCCTCGCCGGCCTCAAGGCCAGCGTCGACAGCAGTGTCCGTCCATCGGCCAGCCTCGAATACATGATCACGCCGAACCTGGGTGTGGACGTGCTCGCCGCGTGGCCGTTCGAGCACGATGTACGGCTGTCGGGTATCGGCAAGGTCGCGCAGACCAAGCAACTGCCGCCCACGGTCGGGTTGAATTACCACTTCATGCCGCAAAGCACCTGGTCGCCGTTCCTTGGCCTGGGCGTGAACTACACGAACTTCTTCGACACCAAGGGTGCCGGTGCCTTGCAAGGCACCAGCGTCAGCATCGCCAACAGCTGGGGCGTGGCTGCGCATGCCGGTATCGACGTCACCATCAATCCCAAGTGGATCGTCACCGCTGACGTGCGCTGGATCAACATCAAGAGCGACGTCAAGGTGGGCGGCACCAAGGTGGGCACCGCCACCATCAATCCGATGGTCTACGGCATCAGCCTCGGCTATCGCTTCTGATCGCCTACGCTTGATGGCATGGATGCCAGACGGGCCTCCCTTACGGGAGGCCCGTTCTTTTTTCAGGAGTGGTCGCCATCAACCGCGCTTCCACTCGTCGACGGTAAGTACCTGGGCGATGCGCTTGCCATCCCAGCGGTACATCAGGTGTTGCGCCTGCACGCACGGCGCAACGCGGTCCGGATAGAACACCGCCACGCATTCACCGCCTCGATGACGCACGCTGTCGTAGACGAGACCATCGGAGCCTTCACCGCGTAACCGCCGCGCCAGGGTTATGCCGGCAGCGTAGCTATCCGGATTGTGTTCGGCGCTCCAGCCGCCACGCAAATCGTGCAACCTGGTCTGGATGCTGGTGCGATAGCAGCGCATTTCGATATCGCATGCCGCTTCAGCGGTGGCGGCAAGGAAGCGCTCGCGGTGATACACCGTTTCCTCGACCGCGGTGGCCACGCTGTGCGCGGCGTAGAACACGCCCCAACTGCCGTCGGAAAAGCGGCTCCCCTCGGGATTGAGGTGGGTGAACGCGGCCATCACCGGCGTCGTACCGGGTCCGCTGACGCGCCGTTCCGGGGGCACCAGGCGCAGCTCGCCCAGCTCGTCGCGCAGGCGCGGATTGGTCATCGCCTCAATCGCGTAGAGCGCATCGAGATCGCCGGGCTCGGCAATGCGATCGAACACGCCCACCGGCGGAAACCGACTGGGCACGATGCGATAGGCCTGGTTCCAGCGGATGCGTTTGAGCGGGGGATGGTCGGCCATGACGTGTCGTGCCCCGGGCGATCTGCTGGAGGGATGAGTATGCAGGGCCGGCGTATCGCCGGCTGCGACGTCCCCCGCAGCACGCCATCATCGGGCGGCCAGGAAGGTAAGCGGGTTCAGTTCCAGCCGCGCTGGGCATCCAGGTATTGGCGAACCACGTAGAGGTCGGCGACATTGCCCGACAACATGCGCTGCAAGGCGGACTGTCCCCCGAACAAAGTCGCCTGGTTGGCGCGATGAACCCAGCTGTCGGCCTGCTGCGGATCGGGAAACAGGATCTGCAGGTTCTTGAAGATGCCTAGCAGATAGCTGATGCGTTCGAGTACGTCGCGGCTGAGCGTACCGCTCTGCAAGCGCTTCCACTTGTAGAACGTGGACTCCGGCGGATCACCTAGCAGGCGCCGCTGATCGGCCATGCGCAGGTTCCAGCGTTCGGCAAGGTTGAAGAATGCCCGCAGCGCGGGGCCGCCCAGATCGGCGCCAGGAATCGTTTCAGGCTGGAGATGAGCTGCCATGGCTTGACTCTCCCAGTGAAGTCATGGCCGATTGTACTTCACTGGTGCATCATTGCCAACCGTGGAAGTGGACGTCCCATCATCCATCCGGCCCATGCCATAAGCCCGAGCCTGGTCGCATACTCCGCGCACATCCAAGGGAGGAATCGCCATGCGCATCAGCGTCATCGTGGCCCTGCTTATGGGGCTCTCCTGCACCGCCCATGCCGAAGTGAAGGAAGCCGGCCCCGACCACTTCCTGTTGCAAGACACGCGCACGGTGCACGTTGCGCCAGCCAAGCTCTATGCCGCGCTTATCGATATCGGGCGTTGGTGGAGCGGTAAGCACACCTTCTCCGGCGATGCCGCCCACCTGAGTATCCAGGCCGAGGCCGGTGGTTGCTACTGTGAGCGTTGGAATGATCAAAGCGTCGCGCACGGCCGCGTGATCTGGGCCAGCCCGAACCATCTGCTGCGCCTGGATACCGCGCAGGGCCCGCTGCAGAACATGGCGGTGCAAGGTGTGATGACCTTCGTGCTCAAGCCGGCGCCGGATGGCACGACGCTGCAATTCGAATATCGCGTCAATGGCGCCAGCAACAGCGGCCTGGACAAGCTCGCGCCGGTCGTCGATGGCGTGATGAGGGAGCAATTGCAGCGCTTGCAGCGGTTTGCGGAGAGCGGCAAGGCGGATGCGGCTGGGCCGTGATCTGCTTGCTTTCCACGCTGGAATGACTGGGTTGGTTGCAAGTGCTGCCGGCTCCGGAGCTCGCTAGAGAGCTCTGTCTGAAACGACGCCGCCGCAAGATTGGCCCCTCACCCCAACCCTCTCCCCACCGGGGAGAGGGAGTAGAGCGGGTTACGGGGCCTTGGTTTCCTTCGCGCAATCACCGCTGAAATCCGGCTCCGGGCCGCCTTCGGCGATGAAGCGATCGATGCGCTGTTCCAGTACGGGCAGGGGTACCGAGCCGATCTGCAGCACCGTGTCGTGGAAGTGGCGGATGTCGAACTTGCTGCCTAGCGCCTGCTCGGCTTTCTGACGCAATTCGAGGATCTTCAGGTAACCCAGCTCGTACGACAGCGCCTGACCCGGCCAACTGATGTAGCGGTCCACTTCGTTGGCGATCTCGCGGTCGGACAGCGCGGTGTTCTGCGTCATGAAGTCGATGGATTGCTGGCGCGTCCAGCCCAGATGGTGGATGCCGGTATCGACCACCAGACGGGCCGCACGCCACATCTGGTAGGTCAGATAGCCGAAGCGGTCATACGGCGTCTTGTAGATGCCCATCTCGTTGCCGAGATACTCGGAATAAAGCCCCCAACCCTCGCCGTAGGCGGAGATGTAGCCCTCGCGACGGAACGCTGGCTGGCCTTTCTGCTCGGCCGCCAGGGCCAGCTGCAGCGAATGGCCGGGCGCCGACTCGTGCAGGGTCAAGGCCGGCATGTTGTAGAGCGGCCGGGACGGCAGGTCGTAGGTGTTGACCAGGTAGCTGTTCGCGCCGCCACGGCCGGAGGTGTAGTACGGCGCGATGTCGGGCGACACCGGCACGATGGCGAAGCGCTGGCGCGGCAGGCGGCCGAATTCCCTGCCCAGCTGCGCGTCGACCTGCTTGGCCACCCAGGCGGTGCGCATCAGCAGTTCGTCAGGCGTCTTGGCGTAGAACTGCGGATCGGTGCGCAGGAAATGCAGGAAGTCGGCGAAGCTGCCCTTGAAGCCGGTCTCCTGCATCGTCTTGACCATCTCGGCGTGGATCTTCGCCACCTGGTCGAGGCCGATCTGGTGGATCGCATCGGGGCTGAGGTCGAGCGTGGTGTATTCGATGATTTGTTGGCGATACCAGGCCTTGCCATCGGGCATGGCTTCCGCCGCCAGCGTGGTACGCGCCTTGGGCATGTATTCGTTGCGGAAGAAGGCCAACAGGTTGCCATAGGCGGGAATCACCTTGCTGGCGATGGCTTGGCGTGCTTCTTCCTGCATCTTCGCCGCGTCGGCCGGGGCGATCGAGGCCGGCATCTTTTCGAACGGCTTGTAGAAGGTGCTCTTGGTGGGGTCCTTCAGCTCGGCGACGGAGGCAATCGAAACATCGCGGCCGTCCAGCACCGCGCGAGGTACGGTGAAGCCACGCGCCAGGCCATCGCGCATGTTGGCGATCTGCTGCTGGAAATAGGACGGGACCTGGCCGAGGCGATCGAGGTAACGGCGATAGTCTTTCGCCGTACGCAGGTTGTCGCCCTCGAGCACATAGCTAAGCTCGCTCCAGAACGCCGAGTCGCTGTTGAACGGCATCTGCCACTGCTTGAACTGTTGG
>DASXND010000450.1:0-27538 GCA_036495265.1 Dyella sp. | reverse complement strand
ACGACGTGCGCGTGGTCGATGATCGCGGCCGCAGCGACGAGCGGCCGCTCGGGGTGAGCCTGGTCGAATAGTCGGCGACCATGCCATGCGACATGCCGAGGTCGGGCCACCGGCCTGCGCTATGCTTGCCCGTCTTCACCGAGACAGGAACGCGCACGACGCATGACTCCGTCACCGGCACCTTCTTACTATCGCGCCACCGCGACGCGCTATGAAGCTTTCGCACCACTGCAAGGGCAGGCCGACGCACGGGTCGCCATCATCGGTGGCGGCTATGCAGGCCTGCAGACGGCGCTCGGGCTGGCCGAGCGTGGCGTACGCGACGTAGTCGTACTGGAGCGCGAACAGGTTGGCTTCGGCGCATCCGGGCGCAATGGCGGCTTCGTTTTCGGCGGTTACTCGCTAGGCGAACAGTCGCTACTCGACCAGCGCGGCGAGGCGAAGGCGCAAGCGCTGTTCAGGCTGACCACGGATGCCGTGGAGCGCATTCGCCAGCAGGTGGCCCGCTATGCCATACCCTGCGATGCCGTGGACCAGGGCGTGATCTGGGCGAACTGGTTCCGCGATCCCGCGGTGCTGCGCGTCCGCCAGGAGTTGCTGGCCAAACACTATGGCGTCGAGTGGGATTGGCTGCCACAGGACGAACTGCGCGAGCGCATCCGGACGTCGCGCTACTTCGACGGACTCTACGAACGCAACGCGCTGCATGTGCATCCGCTCAACTTTGCGATTGGCTTGGCCACCGCTGCGGCGGCGCAGGGTGTGCGCGTTCACGAGAACACCGACGTGTGGCAATTGCACCGCGATGGCACACGCTGGCGCATCGAAACAGCACAGGGCGCGGTCCATGCGGACCAGGTCGTACTCGCCTGTGGCGGTTACCTGGCGGGCCTGCGCCGGCAGGTGGATCGGGCGATCCTGCCCATTGCCACTTACGTGATGGTGACCGAGCCGCTGGGCGATCGCCTCGCCGAATGCCTGGGCACGCAGTCCGCCATCTACGACACGCGATTCGCTTTCGACTACTACCGGCCTTTGCCTGATACGCGTCTGCTCTGGGGAGGACGTATCTCCATCCGTGACCGCTCGCCACGGGCGGTGCAAAAGCTACTTATGAATGATTTGCTGCGCGTATTTCCCCAGCTGAAGGGAACCCGCGTCGACTACGCCTGGTCGGGTCTGATGAGCTACGCCCGCCACCAGATGCCGCAAATCGGCTCGGCCGGTAACGGCTTGTGGTGGGCGCAGGCATTCGGCGGCCACGGCGTCGCGCCGACCTGCGCCGCCGGCGACCTGCTGGCCTCCGCCATCGCCGAAGGCGATGATCGCTGGAAGCAATTTGCCGATTACGGATTGGCACGCACGTATCGTCCGTTTGGCTATCTCGGAGCGCAGGCGAGCTACTGGTGGGAGCAAGGCAAGGACTGGTTCAAGACGAGGCTGGAAGGATGAGTGAGACCCATACGCCCGCCCAGGCTGAAATCAGCTGGGCCGATTTCGAAAAGGTGCTGCTGGTGGCCGGCACGGTCACACGCGTGGAAGCATTCCCTGAAGCGCGCAAGCCAGCCTGGAAAGTGTGGGTCGATTTCGGCCCCTATGGCGAGAAGAAGACCAGTGCGCAGATCGCTCAACTTTATTGCGCCGAGGACTTGCTGGGTCGACAAATCGTGGGGGTGATCAACTTCCCCGAGAAGCAGATCGGCCCCTTCCGCTCACAGTTCTTGTTGACGGGTTTCCCTACCGACGAAGGCGTCGTGATCACGACGCTTGAACGCCCTGTGCCGAACGGTACGCGACTGGCCTGATCAGGTGCGTTGCTGCGTATTGTCCAACCAGACACCCAAGCCCTGCGCATTGAGCTCGATATCCATGCCCAGGATGGCAAGCAAGGCGGCGCGCTCGCCGTACCAGCCATGAGCGCGGGCGCGTGTGCCATAGAGGTCGGTGAGTGCTGACTTCATCAGCTCGTGCCGTTGCGTGGCATCGCCACCGCTCTGCTGCGCGGCATGGGCAATCGCCACCATGGCGTCGATCTGTGTGTGCAAATCGACGGCCAGTCGCTCGAGGTCCGTCACGCGGCCATAGTGCGTGAGATACATCGCCTCCGGCTTCAATGCGATGAGTCGATGGATGGATGCATGCAAGGCATCGGGGTCGAACTGCACGGGCGATGTGGTCGGCAAGACGAAGGGCCCGTTCGCCGTATCGAACTCGCGATAGGACAAACCGAAGGTATCGCCGGTGAAGCACACGTTGGCCTGTTCGTCGTAAACGCAAAGATGATGGCGGGCGTGCCCCGGCGTATCCCGGCAAAGCAGCTTGCGTCCGGCCAGTTCCACGACATGACCGTCAGGTGCTTCCACCACCCGTTCGGCGGGAATCGGGCGCAAGCGTCCGTACGTCGTTTCCATCACCGATTCGCCGTAAACGGCGCTGGCACCCGCCCATAGCTGGCTCGGATCCACCATATGGCGCGCACCGCGCGGATGCACGAGCAAGCTGGCGTGAGGCAAGCGCGCCATCAGCTCGCCGGCGCCACCGGCATGATCGAGATGCACGTGGGTGAGAATCAGCCAATCGACATCGGCTGGCGCCAGTCCTGCATCCTGCAATGCATTGAGCATGCGCGGCACGCCGAAGTTGGTGCCGCAGTCGATAAAGGCGCCGCGACCATGCTCAACCATGAGATACGCCGCATCGAACTGTGGCCGTACAAAGCCGGTATCGATGGTGTGAATGCCGTGGCTCATGGCTAACCTCGCGTGGGACGGGTCACGCGAGGTTAGCAAGCCACGCCTAGCGCGGCACTCCCACCTTGGTCGAGCAGCGGCGACATGCGTGGCTGCGGCCAACGATTACGGAGCCGTATCGACCAGCACCAGTTCGGCATCTTCAAGTGCCGTGACGGTCAGCGTCGACTCGTCACGAATGGAAGCACCATCGCGCGTATCGAGCGCGACGCCATTGACCTCGACCTTGCCTTTGGAAGGGACCAAATAGGCCACGCGCTTCGGGCCGAGCTGGTACTCCGCCTTCTCGCCAGCCTTGAGGGTGGCGCCGAGTACGCGTGCATCCGTACGTAGGGGCAGGGCGTCGGTGTCTTCCTTGAAGCCGCTGGCCAGGGCGACGAAACGGCCCGAGCGTTCGCCGACGGGGAAAGGCTTGGTACCCCACGACGGCGGGTTGCCTTGCTGGTTCGGCATGATCCAGATCTGGAAGATGCGCGTGGTACCGGGTTCAAGGTTGTACTCGGCATGGGTGATGCCCGTACCCGCACTCATGACCTGCACGTCGCCCGCGATCGTGCGGCCCTTGTTGCCCAGGTTGTCCTGGTGCGTGATGGCACCCTCGCGCACATACGTGATGATCTCCATATCGCTATGGGGATGCGGCGGAAAACCGGTCTGCGGCGCGATGGTGTCGTCATTCCAGACGCGCATCGCGCCCCAGCCCATGCGGGAGGCATCGTAATAATTGGCAAAGGAGAAATGATGCTTGGCGTTGAGCCAGCCGTGGTCTGCTCCACCCAGACTATCGAAGGGTCGACGTTCGATCATGCTGTACTCCCGTGTATTGGCTGCGCCGGATTGGCATGGCACTAAGATAGGGCGCGGCACGCAGAACGCCAGCCGTTGATCAAGGAACGGACTGTTGCGAAAAGCCTCCCACTGCGCAGCCTTGCCGAGCCGTCGCGACGCTGTCGTGAAAGCTGTCGATGGCCGTGAGTGATGATGTCGCCCCCGGCCTGGGAGCGGTTGGCGGCGACATGGCGGGTTCGGACCAGGACTGGAAATTGCCTCCTGACTCTTCACAAATGCCATCGATCTGTTATTATTTCTGACTCTGATGCGGGAATAGCTCAGTTGGTAGAGCACGACCTTGCCAAGGTCGGGGTCGCGAGTTCGAGTCTCGTTTCCCGCTCCAGTTTCCAGCAAACCTCGGACTGCCGGGGTTTTGTTTTTTAAGCGGCTCGTGGCCACCTTTTCAGGTTACGATCCGTGCGCAATGGCCTGGTGGCAGAGTGGTCATGCAGCGGCCTGCAAAGCCGCGTACGCCGGTTCGATTCCGACCCAGGCCTCCATTGCGCGTCGAGCAAAAACCCGCCCTACGGCGGGTTTTTTATGGCTGGGGTTGCGGTTGCTTTGCCCTGGGCTCGACGAGGGCGCATGTTAGGATGCGCAGCCTCAAGCCTCCCGCCCGGATGGCGAAATTGGTAGACGCAAGGGACTTAAAATCCCTCAACCGCAAGGTTATGCGGGTTCGACCCCCGCTCCGGGCACCAAGTGGTCCTGCAAGGACGTCCATCATGCGCATGGGCACGGCAATCTTCGCGGCTGTGACGCTGGTCGGGTGCGCCACGGCCAGTAGCCTTGAACAGCGAAAGCCGACGTTTGAGGCCAGCACAACCAAGACCGACAAAATCTACGCCATGTGTGTCGTCGCGCATTGGGTGAAGATCGCGCCCGCGGCGCACGCCGTGGAAGCCGAGGATGGATTCCGCGTGATCGTTCCCGATCCCACGGCCGGCATGGACGAACTGCTCGTCGTGCGCAGCAAGGCGAATGGCGCTGAGGTGGCCCTCCACGAGCGCATCGAGATTCTTGCCATGCGGGCGTATCGGGATACGGCTCGAGCCTGCCTTTGAGCCGCTACGCGCCGCGCCGACGAACACGCCTACCCAGGCCTACCCCGGATACGGGGGCATCCACCCTGGCGGCGCCAGCGAGGCTGGCTGGCAGTGGGCGCGCCCGTCGAGCACCGCGTACGATGTGTCTCGTTGCCAGGCCGCGGGAGTCGTCATGTCAGTGGTAAGGTTTCTTGGACCCTACGATGACCGAGTCGCCGCCGAGTTGGCCGAAGGCTATGTGGTCGGCACCTGTGCGGAGGATTGCGTGATCGGGCAGGGAGCATCTCTCACCGGTGTCTTTCGGCGCGTTGGCGAGCAGCGATGGACCGACGGGGATGGTCATGCCATCACCGTGAATGTCGAGGACTTCGACCTTGATGAAGCGGGCCTCAGGAACTGGGCGACAGGCGTGGAGTAAACGCGTCGATCAGACGATGCTTTCCGTGACGCTGTGACCGCTTACGACCGCTCTCCAGCATGGTCGATGGCATCAGGTAGGGAGTTCCCTGACACCCTGACGAAAGTCGATGTAGGCGAATATCACGTCGTGGCGTAGGTGATAATCGGTCATCGGCTTGGCGGTGGCCCAGGCGGCTTGCGCAAAGCCATGTCGCAGCCTATGTTCGAGTGCTCAACCCAAGGAGGGAAGCCGGTGATCAAGGTAGTTTTAATCGACGATCACGAGCTGGTGCGCACGGGATTCAGGATGATCCTGCAGCAACAGCCGGACATCATCATCAGCGGCGAAGCGGGCACGGCCGAGGAAGGCTTGCGCCTGATCCGCGCCAAGACACCCGACATCGCCCTGGTCGACGTGCACATGCCCGGCATGAGCGGCATCGAGCTTACCGAGCGTGTGGCACGCTCCAAGTTGCCGACCTTCATCATCATTGTGACGGTGGTGGACGATGCGCGCTTCCCAAAGCGCCTGCTTGACGCCGGTGCGCTCGGATATCTGACCAAGGGCTGCGCTGCCGACGAACTGCTGGAAGCGGTGCGCCAGGTGGCCGGCGGTCGCCGTTACCTGGCGCCGACAGTGGCGCAGCAGCTGGCGCTGGCTACGCTCGATGGTGATGGCTCGCCGTTCGATGCCTTGTCCAGCCGCGAGCTTGAGGTGGCGATGATGCTGGTGCGTGGCAAGCCGCTCACCATGATCGGCGAGCAATTGAATCTCAGCCCCAAGACCGTCTCCACCTACAAGCAGCGACTCATGGAAAAGCTGCAAGTGGACCACGTGATCAGCCTGGCGCACCTGATGACCATTCACGGCCTGCTCGACACGCATAACAACCAGGTCGGCGGCCAGGGTATGGTCTGAATAAAACTTTGTTCGTCATTCCTGCGGCTCTCAGCCGAAGGGCTGGTCAAACTGGGATGACGATTTCGGGATGACGACTTATTCAGACCTTCCCGAGCCCGACTTGGCCAACAGGAGCCAGGCAAAAAAAAGCCGGACTTTAAGTCCGGCTTTTTTTGTGGGGCGTGAAGCGGGCGCGGTGATCAGCCGTGCGAAGCGTCCTTCTTCACCGTGTCGGCGTCCTCACCCGTTGCGGCTTCTTCCTTTGCAGGGATGGCCGCTGCAAGCGGATGTTCGGCGTGAGCCAGCAGATCGCCCTGCGCTGGCGCGATCGGTGCCGCGGTTTCGGCCACGGCGTCTGGCTCGGCTTGCACGGTCACGCTGTCCGAGGTCGCTGGCGCGGCCGCATGCCGGTGCGGTTCGTCCATCTGAGCCGCGGTTTCCAAATGGGTGTGGAAATCGATGCTCGTGCTCACCACCGTCGGCGCTGACTCAACGGCCGCTGCGCTGACGTGTGCATGGACCACCGTCGCTTCGACGTCAGGTGTGACCGGCGTCGGCACTTCGATGGCCTCGTCGGTCACCGTGACCCGGGCGGCAGCAACGGCAACCGGCGTCACCGTCGTCACCGGCTCGACGGCAGGCGCTTCGACCTTGACGGCTTCCGCCTCGACCTTCTCCGCCTGGATTTCCGGAATCGGCGGCAGCGTTGGCAGATTGAAGGATGTCGGCGCTACGGCGCTCAGCACAGCCTCGTGGCTCTGCTCCGGCGCCTGGGCCGGAGCCGATGCCGCGGCGATGGTTGCTTCAGTCAAGGGGGCAGGCCGGGCCGAAAGCTCGGCGATCTCTACCGACACGACGGTGGCGATGGTCGCGGCAGCGGCAGCGGCCACCGGTGCGACCGGTGCGTTTACCAGGGCCGGGCCAGCCATCCCGGTGGGGACTCCACCATCTTGGCTACGATCTTCGTCGTCCAGATCGAATCCGCCGTCCGCAGCTTCCTGGGGCAACGCACCGGCCTCTGCGGCGTCTTCATGGCGACGGCGGCGACGACCACCGCGACGGCCGCGACGACGACGCGCCTGGCTGCCCTCGGTCTCGGGACTATCCTCATTCGCCAGTTCGTCGTTCGTGATGGCCTCAGCCACCGGCTTGGCGGCTGCCGCTTCCTTGGCGGCCTCAGCGGCCTCGGCGACTGGAGCGACTAGCGGTCGCTGTTCGCTTGGTTGGGCGGGCTGCGACGGCTGCGTTGCGGCAGCGGGTTGCTGCGCGCGCGGCGGGCGCGGCTCCTGTCGTGGCTGCTGCGACGGCTGCTTGCGCTCAGGCTGGGCCTGACTGCCGGTGATGTCAGCGGCCGACTTCTGTTGCTGCTGGCGCGGCTCCTGCTTGCCCGCCTGGCTCTGGCCTTGCTGTTGGCGCGGTGCTTGAGCCTGATCATTGCCGCGCTGGCGATTGCCCTTGGCCTGCTGCTGGCCTTTCTGGCCTGGCTGCTGCGGCTGTTGCTCACGGCGCTGTTGCTGTGTCTGGCGATTGCCCGACTGAGCGCCCTGAGCCTGGCGACCGCGCTCATCGCGGCGATTGCCGCGGGCGCTGGCCGTTGCGGACTCGGTCTTGGCGACCGGAGCCGGAGCTGCAGGAGCTGCCCCGCTGCGGAACCAGCCGAGCAGGCGCGAGATCACGCCGCCCGTGGGTGCTGGCGTGGTCGCGGCCTGGCGTGCGGGCTGGATTTGCGGTGCGGGTGCCTCTGCCGTCTCTTCGCGAACGGGGGCCGGTGTCGACGGAACGATGCCGCTGACGGCCGGTTGCTCGCCGCTGCCCAGCGCCTGGCCCATCTTCGGCAGGGCGGAGGGCTCGATGGCGGTGAGGCGTTCGTAGCTGGGCTTGCTGTGCTCGCCCATGTCCGCTTCGCGGATGCGCTGGATCTCGATGTGCGGCGTTTCGAGCTTGTCGTCAGCCACGATCACCACGTGCACCTTGTTGCGCAGTTCGATCTCAACCACGCTGGCGCGCTTTTCGTTGAGCATGAAGTTGGCAACCGCAGGCGGGACCTGCACCAGCACCTGGCCGGTGTTGTCCTTCATCGCGTGCTCTTCGATCAGTCGCAAGGTCGACAGCGCCAGCGATTCCACGCCGCGGATGTGGCCGTGGCCTTCGCAGCGCGGGCAAACGATCTGGGTCGCTTCGCCAAGCGACGGACGCAGGCGCTGGCGCGACATCTCCAGCAGGCCGAAGCGCGAGATGCGGCCGATCTGCACACGGGCGCGGTCCAGCTTCAGGGCGTCCTTGAGACGCTCTTCCACTTCGCGCTGGTGCTTGGGACTGTCCATGTCGATGAAGTCGATCACGATCAGGCCGCCGGCGTCGCGGATGCGCAGCTGGCGCGCGATTTCCACCGCCGCTTCGCAGTTGGTGTTGAACGCCGTTTCTTCGATGTCGCTGCCCTTGGTGGCCTTCGACGAGTTGATGTCGATGGCGGTCAGCGCTTCGGTCTGGTCGATGACGATGGAGCCGCCCGACGGCAGGCGCACCTGGCGGTCGAACGCGCTCTCGATCTGGGTCTCGATCTGGTAGCGCGAGAACAGCGGGGTGTCGTCACGGTACAGCTTGAGTTTGCGCAGGGCATTGGGCATGACCTGCTGCATGAACTCGCGCGCATCGTTAAACAGCGACTCCTCGTCGATGAGGATTTCGCCGATATCGTTGCGCAGGTAGTCGCGCAGGGCGCGGATGAACAGCTTCGATTCCTGGTAGATCAGGAACGGCGCCTTCTGGGCGCTGGCGGCGTTGGAAATCGCCTTCCACAGCTGCAGGAGGTAGTCCAGATCCCACTGCAGCTCTTCGGCGTCGCGGCCCATGCCGGCGGTACGCACGATCAGGCCGACATCGTCGGGAACGGTCAGGTGCTCCAGCGCTTCCTTGAGTGCCTGCCGATCTTCGCCTTCGATCCGGCGCGAGACGCCGCCGGCCTTCGGGTTGTTCGGCATCAGCACCATGTAGCGGCCGGCCAGGCTGATGAAGGTAGTGAGAGCGGCGCCCTTGTTGCCGCGCTCTTCCTTCTCGACCTGCACGACCACTTCCTGGCCTTCCTTCAGCAGGTCGCGGATGTTGGACTTGTTCGGATCAAGGCCCTGCGTGAAGTACTCGCGGGCGATTTCTTTCAGCGGGAGGAAGCCGTGGCGTTCGGCGCCATAGTCGATAAAACAGGCTTCGAGAGAGGGTTCAACGCGCGTGATGCGGCCTTTGTAAATATTGGCCTTTTTCTGTTCGCGGGAAGGGATTTCGATGTCGAGATCGTAAAGGGTCTGGCCATCGACGATGGCCACACGCAACTCTTCACGCTGAGTTGCGTTGATCAGCATACGTTTCATTGTAGTTTTTCCTCAGCTTGCCGCGCGTCGCGTGCCCCAGTGGCGCCGTAACTTCGGCGGCCTGCCGGGGATCGCGCCGCTGCGGTTAAGCGGCAAATGACGGCATCGTTTCCGGTGCCGGGGTGATTCGGGCAATGCGTTCGTCGCCCCGGAACCCCATGGAACCGGACAAACGACAGCCCAAACCGTTACGATGAAAGGGAGCAGCGACCGGCTGCCGTACAGGCGACCGGCGCTATCCTCGCCGACGTCGCGGGCGGGCGCCCCATTTCCATCCGAACTTCGGCAGGAGGGGACATAACGCCGGCCGAGTATCCTATTTCGTCAGGTTTTTTTCAATGCAGACGGCAACTTCCCCCGACGCACCTCACGGTGTGCGTCAAGTAGAGATCGGACCCGAACGGGACGGTCAGCGTATCGACAATGCCCTGGTGACCCTGCTCAAGGGGGTTCCCAAGAGCATGATTTATCGCATTCTGCGCACCGGCCAGGTGCGCGTGAACGGCAAGCGCGCGAAGCCCGATACGCGTCTCGCGGAGGGTGATATGTTGCGCATCCCGCCGGTCCGGACCGCCGAGAAGGTTGCCGAAAAGGGGCCTGCACCCGCCATGGTGGCCTCCGTGGCCGACGCGGTCATCTTCGAAGACAAGCACTTCCTGGCCATCGACAAGCCGGCCGGTATCGCCAGTCATGGTGGCAGCGGCGTCAGCCACGGGGCGATCGAGCTGCTGCGCGCCGCCCGTCCGACCGAACATCTGGAACTGGTGCACCGGCTCGATCGGGACACCAGCGGCGTACTCGTGTTTGCCAAGACGCGCGCAGGTCTCATTGGGCTGCAGGCGGAAATCCGCGCGAGCACGGTCACCAAACAGTACCTCTGCCTGATGGTGGGGCACCCGTCCAAGGCGAAATTCGACGTCAATGCACCGCTGATCAAGTCGGTGCTCCAGGGCGGCGAACGGATGGTAAGAGTGGCCGATAACGGCAAGCCGTCGCTCACTTTTTTCCGCGAGATGGAGCAGTACCCGGCCGCTCGCCTGATGCAGGCGACCCTGGGTACCGGGCGAACCCACCAGATCCGCGTCCATGCCGCGCACGTAGGTCATCCGCTGGCCGGCGACCCGAAGTACGGCGACAAGGAAATGAACAAGAAATTCAAGGATTTAGGCCTGAATCGCTTGTTCCTGCATGCCGCGCATATGAGTTTCGAGCTGGACGGGCGCTCTTACAGCTTCTCCGCACCCTTGCCCGATGACTTGAAGGATTTCCTGGATGTCCTTGCCGTCAAAGGCAAAAGGATCCGTCGTGTGCAGGAATACCTACAGGAAAAAGCGCGCACTGACTCCAAGTGAGCGCAGCATGTGACCGGTCAGCCCGCTTTCGACCAGCAGGGCGCAGATGGCATGGGCAACGGCGATCGGGACGAGGCAAGGCGATTTCAGAAAACGCCACGCCCACCACAATTCAGCCATGAAGCAGAGCTGCATCAACGACCCGTTGGGTGTGTGCAGCAGGCCGAACAACGCCGCCGTGATCAGGATGATGACGGGTTGCGGTAACGCTGTAAGTCGCAATCTCCCCATCACGAAAGCCAGCATGGCCCATTGCTGCAGTAGCGCCCAGCCGAGATAGGCCAGCATATGGCGTGGTTCGAGGTGAACCAGCCCGTGGCCATCGACCAGCGTCAGGGCGACCGTCACCGCGAGCGGGACCAGCGGCCACAGCCAATCGGCCCAGCTGCGGCCCAGCCAGCGCCACCACACCGGGCGCCGGCGCCAATCGCTTTGGGCGGCAAAGACCAGGGCGGCGACGAAGGCGGTGACACCCGGAATCGAGAGCTGGGTGCCCCAGCGCAGACCGGCGATCAGCCACAGCGGACCCGCAGCGATCGCCGCTATCTCCAGCCAGGGACGGGTGACCTCTCGGGTCTGGCGCAGGGCGATCCACACGAGGCCGATCAGGTACGCGGCGCAGACACCCCAGTCCAGCCACCCCGGCAGGGCCTCCTCGCGTGCTGGTGCAAAGGCTTGCCCGAACGGAAGCACCAGCGCACCGGGCCAGTGCCGTTTCACCAGATCGCGCAGTGACAGCATGGTTTCGGCGGAGATGCCTGCCGGCAGGCGGACCAACGGCGCGCTGCGCCCGCCGTACTGCGCTGACGCAGCGGTCAGCCCAGCCTGGGCCACCGCCAGGGCCGAAGGCAGCCGGATATCGGCCATATCGGCAGCGATCGAGACTGGCAGCGCGGCAGGTTGCGCCGCTTGCAAGTCGACATTCCCGATCTGCAACACCGCATGCGCCGGCAGCTGGGGACGAAGACGCAGCAAATAGGTAACGACGTCGGGAGGCCGGCACGGTTTTCCGCTGTCTGAGTGCCAGCTGAGACTGCGAAGATCGATAACCAGTTCGTTTCCATGAGGAGGAATGCGGCCGACCGCATTGGCCGTGCAGGCCGTACTGAACTCGCTTGTCTGATAGATCAGGCCCAGGGTGCCTTCGGCGTCGCTTTGCAGTTGCAGGTGGAGCAGCGGCCAGTGCGCCAGGTCGACCGGTCCAGCCACGGGCAGACCCAGATCGAAGGTCGAGCCGTCACGACTGGTGACGCGGAGGCCGTTTGGGCCCCGCGCGATATCGGCGTTACCGAACACCCGATGTGCGACCAGGTCGCCGGGGCCGCGCAGCCGCCATTGCCACAAGGGCTGGCCGCTGCGCAGGGTCGCCAGTTCCAGCTGCGCATGCTTGGCCAGGTGCTCGCGTGTTACCCAGGCGGACAGAGCGGCCATGGCCCAGAACAGCAGCACAACCGCGGCCCCGAAGCCGGCTATGGCGAGAACCCGGTGCTTGGCGCGCAGCGTGCTCAATGCTCGAGCAGGGTCTCGACGCGGGCGGCGCAGATGAAATCGTTGAGCGACAGGCCGCCGACGTCATGGGTTGACCACAAAATCTGGCAATGACCGTAGCCGGCTTCAAGATCCGGATGATGGTCTTCCTGATTGGCCATGAACCCCACGGCATTAATGAAGCCGAGCGTATGGTGGAAGTCGCGGAACTTGAAGTCCTTCACGATGGCCTTGCCGTCGGCCGCGACCTGCCAGCCGGGCAGCTGGGCGAGTAGTTCGGCCACCTTGGCCTGGTCCAGTGCGTGTTCCTTGCCCTTGCGGGGCGTGCAGTGCTGGCTGGCGAGTGTGTTGGTGCTCATGGCAGTCGTTCCGTTCGTGAGATGAAAATGCAAAGCGTCGAAGCTTGCCGGATAAAAGTCAAAAGCGAGCGGCAATGCTGAAATAGGACTAAAATGGTGCTGTTTCGAACGGCAGCACCCGCTTTAGCTGGAGTAGACATGATCGACATTTCAGAACGCGCACAGCGGCACTTCCTGCGACTGCTCTCCCAACAGGGCATCGACGGCTTGAGTATCCGCCTTCGCGTTACCGCGCCGGGCACGCCGGCGGCCAATTGCGAACTGGAGTTCGCCGAGCCCGACGAGCTGACCGGACAGGAATGGACCATTGTTTGCGACGGCTTCGAGTTTCATGTCGCGGGCGACAGCGCCTCCTGGCTGGAAGGCGCGAACATCGATTTCGAGCCGAACGCCACGGGCGGCCAGCTCAATATCCGCGCACCGCGCATCAAGGGCGAGATACCCGGACAGGAAGCCGGCCTGATCGAGCGCGTGCGCTATGTCCTGGAAGCGGAAGTGAATCCCAAGATCGCCTCGCACGGCGGGCGCGTAAGCCTGCTTGAGGTCGACGCCAACGGCGTGGTGGTGTTGCAGTTCGGCGGCGGCTGCCATGGTTGCGGCATGGTCGACGTCACCCTGAAGCATGGGGTGGAAAAGACCTTGCGCGAGCGCGTGCCGGAGATTACCGAAGTGCGCGATGCCACCGACCACAGTGGCGGCAGCAACCCGTACTACACGAAGCACGAAGGGCAGTCGGCACTCGGCTGATCGACCCCGGCATGCGTCCAACGAAAAGGCCCGCATTGAGCGGGCCTCTTTTATGGGCTCATGCAGGGACGCCGTGCGATTACTTGTCGCCCTGGATGTGACCTTCCAGCGTACCGAGCTTGCTCGGCTGGCTGGAGAAGAACGCGGCGATGTCCTCGATGTCCTGGTCGGACAGCGTGGCGACGAAGCCCTTCATGATCGGGTTGCTGCGCTGGCCGGTCTTGTACTCGCGCAGCGCCTGCTGGATGTACTCGTTGTACTGGCCAGCCAGGCGCGGGTACTGCGGGTCGACCGCATTGCCGTCGGCGCCATGGCAAGCGAAACAGACAGCAGCCTTCTGCTTGCCGTTATCGATGCTGGCGGCAGCGAGCAGCTGGGTGGAAGCGAACGCCAGGACGGCGCCGAATGAAAGCAGGGTAAGCGCACGTTTCATGCGGTAATGGTCCTTGGCTTACTTGGCGAGGCTGGAAAGATAGGCGGCAATATCGTCGATGTCCTTGTCGGACAGACTCTGCGCCTGTGCCGTCATCGTCGGATGGCTGCGTTCGCCAGCCCTGTACTCGTGGAGCGCGTTGACGATGTACTGCTGGTTCTGACCCGCAATCTGCGGCACTGGGTAGTTCGGGTAGGCATTTGAGTAACCCGGCACGCCGTGGCAACCGTTGCAGGTGTAGATCAATTTGCGTCCGGCAGCCTTGTCACCCTCGGCATGCACGCTGGCAGTGGCGAGAAAAGCTGCGGCCACGGAGAGGCCAAGCAGTTGCAATCGAGTCATCGAGATCATTCCCACGAGTCCGGCGGGTCCATGGTGAAAAGTCGCAAAAGTATAGTGGTTGCATTCACAAACCGACAACATGTCGCAAGCCACTGATCTTGATCAAAATGGAGCACGACAATGGTGGAGTCATGCTCGGGGGCGCACGGCCGGGCCGTGTCACAAGCAGACCGAAGGGGAACTTTAATGTCGCATTGGATGAGTTGGTTGCAGGGTCGTCGGCCTTGCTGGAAGAGGGCGGTTTTGCAGGTACTCATGGTTGGTCTCATGGGCGGATTTGCCACGTTCGCCGTGGCCACGGAAGTGCCGACGCATTACCGCATCGTCGGTTACGTGATGGATGCCAAGCCATTGCCGCCGGTGAGCGCCGATAAGCTCGACGTCATCAACTATGCCTTTGCCCAGCTCGATCCCAAGGGCAATGTGGTGTTTCCCAGCCCCATCGTTGAACAGACGCTGGCCACCTTCGTGGGCCTGCGCAAGATCAATCCGAAGCTGAAAATCTTCGTTTCCATCGGTGGTTGGGGCGCTGACCATTTCTCCGACACGGCACTTACGGAAACCTCGCGTCAGCACATGGCCGACAGTGCCGCCGTGCTGGTCGAGAAATACGATGTCGACGGCATCGATCTCGACTGGGAATATCCCACGCTGCCCGGTGCCGGTATCGGTCATCGCCCCGAGGACAAGCGCAATTTCAGCTTGCTGCTGGAAGCCCTGCGCGCCCGCCTGGACAAGCTCGGTGGCGCGCACGGCGGCCGTCACTACCTGCTGTCGATTGCCGCAGCCGATGGCGAGTTTGTACAGGGCATCGAGCTGGAGCGCGTGGCGCGTTCGCTCGACTGGATCAACCTGATGACCTACGACTTCCACAACAGCCTGACGCCCACCACGGGACACCACGCCGGACTGCATCTGTCGAAGTTGGCGGCTGCGGATGATCGCGCCGGCGACAAGGCGGTCGAACAATTTCTGGCGGCTGGCGTGCCGGCGAAGAAGCTCAACCTGGGCGCCGCGTTCTATGGGCGCGCGTTCACCGGGGTGAATCCGCAAGACAACGGGTTGTATCAGAAGTACGACAAATACATGGGCGATCCGTCATGGCGCGAGCTGGTCGCTGACTACATCGACAAGCATGGCTACGTGCGCCATTGGGATGCCCAGGCCCAGGCACCGTACCTGTGGAACGCCGCCACGAAGACCTTTGTGAGCTATGAAGACCCGCAGTCGCTGCGCGCCAAGGCGGCCTTCATCAAGGCGAAGGGTCTCGGGGGCGTGATGTATTGGGAACAAAGCCTCGACAAGAACGAGGAACTGCTGGGTGTGCTGGATCAGTCCTTGAACAAGCCCTGATCTTTCACTGCGTCATTCCAGCGCGTCCACATCGTCATCCCAGCGAACGCCGGGATGACGGCACGGTCACTGGGTCCGGGCGTTCACACAGACGACGACAGTCAAAGCAGGCTCTTGAGAATATGAATGCCCGCGATGTACTCGCCGACGATGGTGCCGAGACTGACCAGGAAGAAATTGAGCAAGGTGCGCGCAACGCGGTTCTTCCACCAGCCGCGCCAGTGACCGATGTCGTCACGCAAGGTCTCGAAGTCGGCCACGCGCGGACGGCGGACCCAGGCTTCCACCATGGCGCTGATACCGCCCGAGGGAATGCCGGGGCGGAACGGTTTGATCGGCGCCGCAATAAACGCCGACAGCATGCTTAACGGGTGAGCCCCCGCGATCACCGCGCCGAGCAAGGCGAAGCCACCGGTGAGCAACACCCAGTCGCGCAGCGCCGCCGTGCCCAGCGCCGCGTCGCGATGGAACGCAAAGCCGATGGCGGCGAACACGGCCAACACCAGTGCGAGGGCGAGCCACTTCGGCCATTGCGCCTTGGCTGGCGTGCTGGCCAACTCGGCCGCTTCGGCGGTGGGGTCGCCCTGCTGCGTGCGTAGCAGTTCGCACAGGCCTTTCAGATGGCCTGCGCCAATCACCACCAGCACGCGGCGCCCCTCGCCAAAGCCTGAGCGTGCGGCCTGTTCGCGCAAACGGGCGGCCATATAGGCGTCACGTTCGGCGATGAGGCTGCGGAACAACGGCGCCGATTCGCTGGCGAATTCGCTGAAGGCGCTCTCCAGCATGTCGCCCTGCTTGAGCTTCTCGATTTCGGTTTCCTCGATCGCTTCGCGTTCGAACACGCTGGCGATCAAGCCGCCGAGCAGGCCAAAGCGCTGCCAGAAGCCAACGCTATGCCAGGCGCGGCGCAAGGTGGTGCCGACCTCGCGGTCCACCAGCCACAACGGCAGTGCGCGCTGCTCGGCGCCGTCCATCGCCGCCTTCATCTCGGCGCCCGGCTGGATCCCGTACTGCTCGGCCAGGCGCTTCTGGAACGAGGACAACACCAAGCTGGCGGCGACCATGCCGGCCTTGCCCTGGCGTATCACCTGGAACAGATCCATTTGCTTGAACGCGTCCGGATCACGCATGCCCTGGGCGCGGCTGTCACACAGCTCCACCGCGACGGCGTCGAAACGCTCGTGGGCGAGCAGGGCGTCAACCGCCTCGACACTGGCGCGCGAGACGTGCGCGGTGCCCAGCACGACGTATTCCACGCCATCGCGAGTGACCCGCTCGATGGGCTGGTCGCGCAGTATGGGCGGGAGGGAGTCGGCGATATCAGTCACGGTCATGCGCGGCGTCGATCTGGCAGGGGAACTCCCTGCATGGGGTTGGCCGGGCCATGGCACAAGCCATGCCGCCGGATCACGGGCAAGGGATCAGGGTCAGTCTCGGAACCGCTTGAGCAGATCGCCATAGGCGTCGATGCGGCGGTCACGCAGGAACGGCCAGATACGTCGTACGTGCTCGCTACGGGCCATGTCCACGTCCACTACCAGTAGTTCACGCCCGTCGGTACCTGCCTGGGCCAGGAATTCGCCCTGCGGACCGGCCACAAAGCTGGTGCCCCAAAACTGGATGCCACGGCCAACGCCCGACACATCGGCTTCATAACCGGTGCGGTTGCAGGACAGCAGCGGGAGGCCGTTGGCCACGGCGTGGCCACGCTGCACGGTGACCCAGGCGTCGCGCTGGCGATCCTTTTCACCCTGGTCGTCCTGCGGGTCCCAGCCGATGGCGGTGGGATAGAGCAGCAGGTCGGCGCCGGCTAGCGCCATCAGGCGCGCGGCTTCCGGATACCACTGGTCCCAGCACACCAGCACGCCGAGACGACCCACCGAGGTGTCGATGGGATCGAAGCCCAGGTCGCCAGGCGTGAAATAAAACTTTTCGTAGAACGCCGGATCGTCCGGGATATGCATCTTGCGGTACTTGCCCGCGATCGCTGCCGAACGGTCAAACACCACTGCGGTGTTGTGATAAAGCCCGGTAGCGCGCTTCTCAAACAGCGATGCGACCACGACCAGCCTCAGCTCCTCGGCCAGCTTGCCAATGCGCGCGGTGCTATGGCCGGGAATGGTTTCGGCCAGATCGAACTCGTCCACCGACTCGTGCTGACAGAAGTACGGCCCGTTGTGCAGCTCCTGCAACAGCACCAGTTCGGCGCCGGCGGCCGCGGCTTCACGCAGGCCTGCTTCGATGGCGTCGAGGTTGGCGTCGCGGCTGCCACGGTGGGTTTCCTGCAACAGGGCGACTTTCAGGGTCTTGCGGGTCATGGGCGAGCTTCCGGCGTGCTTCCTGGGGTGGGTCTGCCGACAAAGGCAGACCGCGCATTCTAATGGATACGACCTGCCGGCACCGTGCGTGCCGGTAGGGAGGGCTTCGTTATATGGGCCTGTCCGGTGCCGGTTTCCAGCACATGCCGCCGGCTTTTTTGCTGATCTCTTCGATCAGACGATGCCGGCGGGCAGCTGCATGGTGATGCAGTGCAGACTGCCGTTTTGCCAGATCAAGGGACGGCAAGGTACCTGCACGATCTCGCGACCCGGATGTGCCTCGCCAATGATGCGGGCGGCTTCATCGTCGACCAGGTC
Source organism: Dyella sp. (assembly GCA_036495265.1). GTDB lineage: Bacteria > Pseudomonadota > Gammaproteobacteria > Xanthomonadales > Rhodanobacteraceae > Dyella. The sequence goes on along the minus strand of DASXND010000450.1, from coordinate 9,536 downwards.
GCCGTACGCAGGCACCAGCACCGCGCCGTTGACGATCAGGTAGTTCGCGTATGACGCGGCTAGACGACGGCCCTCGTCGAGGATCGGTCGCGCCCAGGGCAGCGGATAGAGCTGATAGGGGCGGCCGTCCGGCGTGCGCAGGGCTGCCAGTTCCTCGCCCATGCGCTTGAGTTCGTCGTGATGCGGATCGCTGGCGTCGTCGCAGGCCTGGTACACGATGCGCTCGCCGGGGGCGAAACGCGCCAGCGTATCGATATGGGCGTCCGTATCGTCGCCTTCGAGATAGCCGTAGTCGAGCCACAACACGCGCCGGGCGTGCAGGCTCTCGCTGAGGATCTTGCTCATTTCCTCGCGCGACTGCTCCGGATGGCGCTGGACCAAGCAGCGCCAGGTGGTCAGCACGGTGCCGACGCCATCGCTTTCGATGCCGCCGCCTTCCAGCGCCCAGTCGATGCGCTTGTGCGCCGCCTTGCCGAACACGCCTTCTTCCACCAGGCCGGCGATCAACGCGTCATCCTGTTCAGCACCAAACTTGCCACCCCAGCCGGTGAAGCGGAAATCGGTGAGCTGGAACGCGCCATCGTCGGTTTTCAGCGTGATCGGGCCCGAATCGCGCAACCAGGTGTCGTCGTAGGGCAGCTCCACCAAGCGGATCTGCGACAGGTCCACGCCTTCGCCGGCCAGTAGCGATTGCACGCGCAGGCGCAGCTCGTTGTCCGCCACCACGATGATCAGCGGCTGGAAGCGGGTGACCGCGGCGGCCAGCGCCACATAGGTCGTCTCCACTTCGGCCAGGCGTTCGGCCCAATCGGTGTCCGCATGCGGCCAGGCGATGAGTACGGCCGATTGCGGCTCCCATTCCGCCGGTAGACGTAGGCTAGGGTCAGTCATCGAGTCGTTCTCTTGCATCGGAGACAGCGCCCAGCCACCGGGGCGGCGCGCGCGGGATGCGAAGTGTAGTCGATGCGGCGTTGAGAGGGCTCTCAAGGCTCCAGAAACGACAGTGCGGCCCGTGTCATCACAGGCCGCACTGCTTGAATCCTGGGATCACTTGACCGAGGCAGGATTGGTGTTATTGCCCGCCGGCGTATTGAGCACCGCATGGATCACGTGGCTCTGTTCGAAGTACACGATGAAATTGGCGTAGTCCCAGCGGTTGATCACCGGCTGTCGAGCGTTGGCACCGCCGCGCGGATCAAGCTTGCGCTGCGGAGCGCCGAACTTCTGTTCGACCTGGGCCATGCTCATGCCGCGGGTGGGCAGGTTCATGCCCTGTTCCTGCTGCACGCGATTGACGAGCAGGCTGTCCTGGCTGGCCTGGGCGGGCGCGGATGCGCCGGCCGCGGTCAACAGCGCGATCATGGACAGGCTGATGCTGAACTTGCTGATTACGTACTTGTTCACGGGTCCCCTCTCCGCGCAAGGCGATGCCGCGTCGTTGTAGCAGAACTACCCGGGCTATTCCATGCGAATCTGCGGTGAATGCGATGGGGTGGGCATATGCGTGGGTCCGATCTTGCCGTTATGAGACGTCGAACGTGCTCCGGGCCCCGGTATGATGGGCGGCTGCGGGCGGCAGGACGCCCGGTCCGGATAAGCTCTTTCTATGATTTCCTTTCGTCGCTTCGCCCTCCGCCGTGGCAGCCGCTTGCTGCTTTCCGATATCGACCTGGTGATCCAGAGTGGATGGCGGTTGGGTGTGGTGGGCCGCAATGGCTGCGGCAAGTCCAGTCTGTTCGCCGCCCTGCAGGGCAAGGTCGATGCCGATACGGGCGACCTGGATATCCCGTCCAAGCTGCGCATGGCCTCGGTGGCGCAGGAGACGCCTGCGCTGCCCGATCCGGCGATTGAATATGTGATGGGCGGCGACGAGGAGCTGGCCATCGCGCTGCGTGACGAACTCGACGCCGATGCGCGCGGCGACACCGAAGCCATGGCGCGGGCCCACCATCGCATCGAAGAGTTGAACGGCTACGACGCGCGTGCACGTGCGGGCCGGCTCTTGCATGGCCTCGGTTTTTCAGCGGATACCCACGAGACGCCGGTGCAGGAATTCTCCGGTGGCTGGCGCGTGCGCCTCAATCTGGCGCGCGCCCTGATGGCGCCGTCCGAACTGCTGCTGCTCGACGAGCCCACCAACCATCTCGATCTCGATGCCGTGCTGTGGCTGGAAGAATGGCTGCGCCGCTATCAGGGCACCCTGCTGGTGATCTCGCATGACCGCGAGTTCCTAGACGGCGTGATTACCCACACCCTGCATTTGAACGACGGTCGCGCCAAGCTCTACACCGGCAACTACAGCGCCTTCGAGCGTCTGCGCGCGGAGCAGTTGCGCCAGCAGCAGATTGCGCATGAGCGCGAGCAGGCCGAGCGTGCGCATCTGCAATCGTTTGTGGACCGCTTCAAGGCCAAGGCGAGCAAGGCCAAGCAGGCGCAGTCGCGCGTGAAGCGACTGGAGAAGCTGGCCGGCACCGAGGCCGTGCGTGCGGAGCGAGGGTTCCGCTTCCAGTTCGCCGTGCCCGATCGTCTGCCCGACTCGATGCTGCAGCTGGAAGAGATCGAGGCCGGCTATCCGGGTGAGGACGGCGCGCCGCCGACGGCGATCCTGCACAACCTGCGTTTCCGCCTCGAAGCGGGCGAGCGTATCGGTCTGCTCGGTCCGAACGGCGCGGGTAAGTCCACCCTGGTGAAAACCCTGGTCGGTGAACTCGAGCCGTTGGCGGGCGAGCGCAAGGCGCACAAGGACCTGAAGATCGGCTACTTCGCCCAGCACACAGTGGAAAGCCTGCAGGAGGGCTTCTCGCCGTTTGACCATCTGCAGGAACAGGCGCCGGGTGTGAGTGCACAGGCGATTCGCGATTTCCTGGGTACCTGGAATTTCGCGGGCGACCGTGCGTTCGAATCGGTGGACGGCTTCTCCGGTGGCGAGCGTGCGCGACTGGCGTTGGCTCTGATTGCCTGGGACAAGCCCAATTTGCTGCTACTCGACGAGCCCACCAACCATCTCGACCTCGACATGCGCGAAGCGCTGGCCGATGCACTGGCGGACTTCGATGGCGCCCTGGTGCTGGTGTCGCACGATCGCCATCTGCTCGGCCTGGTATGCGACAGCTTCTTGCGTGTGGCCGATGGCGTAGCGGAGAGCTTCGACGGCGACCTGGACGATTACGCGCGTTGGTTGCGCAGCCGTGGCGCCACCAGCAAGAAGAACAAAAAGAAAGAAGCTGAAGCCAAGCCGGTGGCTCGCGTCGAATCACCCGAGGAGATTCGTCAGCGCGCTGCCGCCCTGCGCGAGAGCGAGAAAGTGGCGCGCCAGCGCGTCAAGAAGATCGAGACGCGCGTGGCCACCATCGAGGGCGAGCTGGGCACGTTGGAAGCCAAATTGGCCGATCCGGCCACCTACAACGGACCGACGACGGAGATGATGCGCCTGAGCCAGCGCCAGGCCGAGTTGCGCGGCGAGAAGGAAACCCTGGAAGGCGAGTGGCTGAAGCTGTACGAACAGTTGGAGGCATGAGTCAGCCCATGAACGCACCCGGGCCGAATCCGCTGGAACTGTGGCTACCCGACCTGGGGCGTTTCGATCCACGCCATCCCGTGCACGCGCTGTTGCGCAAGGCGGATCGCCTGGCATCCGGCGCCAAGGGTTATCTGGCAGGGCTTGCCGAGCGTTTCGTGGTTCCCGGTGGCCTGCCGGCAGCGGCCTTGACGCGTGAACTGATGGCCGGCGATGCGGCCGACGCCAACTGGCTGTGCGCCGACCCTGCCTGGGTGCAGCCGGATCTCAACGGTGTTCGCCTGCTCGCCTGCGGACAGATGCAACTGAGCATGGAAGAGGCCCAGGCGTTCGCCAGGCCGTTGAAGCCGGTGTTCGGTGATGCAGGCATGATCCTCGAAGTCTCATCGCCCGATCATTGGCACCTGCGCCTGCCAACCGACGCACCGCTGCCGACGTTCGCCGCACCCGAACAAGCACTGGGCGAGGATCTGTTCGAACACCTGCCGCAAGGTGCTGACGGGCGTCGATGGCGCGTGCTTATCAATGAAGTGCAGGTGCTGTTGCATCAGCACCCGCTCAATGCGGAGCGTCGCGCGCGCGGCATGCCGCCGATCAACAGCCTGTGGCTGTGGGGTGGCGGGCGCTTGCCCCATGTGGTGCGGACCAAGCTGACCGGCGTGATTGGCGATGACGTGTTGCTCGGCGCACTGGCCAAGCGTGCCGGTGTTGCGGCCATCGTCCGCTCTGCATCGACCGTCGAAGCGGCTGCGCCGGGCTGGATGATCGATCTGCAGGATCTTCCGGTGGACGATATCGCCACGACCTGGTGGCCCAGCGTGCAGGCGCTTGCTCAGCGCCAACCGTTGCAACTCAGCTTCGCCAGTGGCGAGCGTTGGCTAGCTCGTCCATGGCACCGCATGCGCTTCTGGCGTGGGAGTGGTCTGTGAGGGTGGTCAGCCTGCGCCGACGCGTGCCGCAGGGTGTGCCCAATGGCTGGAGCGCGGCCGTGCACCCGGTCCTGCAACAGGTCTACGCCGCGCGCGGTGTGCTGTGCCCGGAACACGCCGAATATCGACTGGCGCGCTTGCTCTCCCCGGAGAAGCTGGGTGGCCTTGAACGGGCGGTAGCGCTGTTGATCGAAGCGATACGCGGCGACTGGTCGATCCTCATCGCCGGCGATTACGACTGCGATGGCGCCACGGGCACGGCGGTAGCGGTCCGCGGCTTGCGCATGCTGGGTGCCCGTCGCGTCGACTACGCCGTACCGAATCGTTTCATCCACGGCTATGGGCTCAGCACGGCGCTGGTCGAATCGTTGCAGCCCAAGCCGCAGCTGATCGTCACCGTGGACAACGGCGTGGCGAGCGTGGCCGGTGTGGCGCTGGCGCAGCAGCAGGGCATCCGCGTCATCGTGACGGATCATCACCTGCCGGGCGAGCAGTTGCCGGCCGCCGACGCCATGGTCAATCCCAATCTTGCTGGCGACGCATTTCCCAGCAAGGCACTCGCTGGCGTGGGTGTGATGTTTTATCTGCTGCTCGCCTTGCGCGCGGCATTGCGCGAGCAGGGCGACTTCGCGCCGGGTAAGGAACCTGATTTATCGGTGCTGCTCGACCTGGTCGCCGTTGGCACCGTGGCGGATCTGGTACCGCTGGATTTCAACAACCGCGTGCTGGTCGAAGCGGGCCTCAAGCGCATTCGTAGCGGTCGTGCTTGTGCAGGTGTGGTTGCCCTGGTGGAGGCGAGCAAGCGCAGCGTGGCGACGCTTTGCGCCAGTGACCTGGGCTTTGCCATCGGTCCGCGCCTGAATGCGGCTGGCCGGCTGGAAGACATGCGCCTGGGCGTCGAGTGCCTGTTGACCGACGATGTGTCACAAGCGCACCACTATGCGGAGTTGCTGAGCTCGATCAATCAGGAACGCCGCGAGCTGCAGGCCACCATGGTGGCCGAGGCCGAAGTGATGGTGGGGCACGCCGCCGACACCGATGCCGTCGGCGTGGCACTGTTCGAACCGAGCTGGCATGCCGGCGTCGTAGGCCTGGTAGCGTCGAAGCTGAAAGAGCGCCTGCACCGGCCCGTGATCGCTTTTGCGCCCGCCAGCGAGGACGCTGCCGATGAGCTGCGTGGGTCGGCGCGCTCCATCGCCGGTTTCCATATACGCGACGCGCTGGCGATGATTGATGCGCGTCATCCGGGCCTGATCGAGCGCTTTGGCGGGCATGCGATGGCGGCGGGCTTGAGCCTCAAAACAGTCGACTACCCGCGCTTCGCCGCCGCATTCGACGCGATTGCGCGCGAGTGGCTGGACCAGGATCAGCTTCAGGCCGTGCAGCTTTCCGATGGCGAGTTGCCGCCGGGTGCGGCCACGCTGGAGCTGGCGCATCAGCTGCGTGCAGCGGGCCCATGGGGGCAGGCGTTTCCCGAGCCGGTGTTCGATAACGTGTTCGAATGCGCGAGCTGGCGCCTGATGGGCGAGCGTCATTGGCGCCTGAGTCTGCGCGATCCACGCGATGGCTCCGTGCATGACGCGGTGATGTTCAATGCCTACGAAGGTTCGCCGCCGCCGGTGTCGTTGCGCGCGGTCTACGAACTGGTGATCAATGACTGGCAGGGGCGCGAGAGTCCGCGTCTGTTGTTGCGGCATATTGAGGCTTTGTAGGCACCAGCATGCCCTAGTGCTGGCTCGTTGTTGCACGGCCGCTTGTCTGAATCGCGTGGGCTAGGCAAAGTCGCCAGACGTCTCGTCAGGGAATCTACCCATGCGCTTGTCGCTTCGTTGCTCCTCGATCGCCTTGCTGGCCTTGGCCGCCCTGCCGCTGCAGGCCGCGACCTTGCTGGTCAACGCGCATGTTCACACCATGGACCCCGCGCAGCCTGAAGCCACCGCGTTGGCCTGGGGCAGTGACGGCCGCCTGCTTGCCGTGGGCGAGGTGAGTGATCTGCAGCAGCGCTATCCCGATGCTGGCAAGGTCGATGCGAAGGGAGCCACGGTCATCCCGGGTCTGATTGACGCCCACGGTCACATGCTGGGCCTTGGGGTGACGCACATCCAGGTGGATCTGGTGGGCACCAGCTCCAAGGCGCAGATTCTGGATCGCCTCAAGGCCTTTGCAACAAACTTGCCCAAGGACGCCTGGCTGGTGGGACGTGGCTGGGACCAGAATCACTGGGCCGGCAAGCAGTTTCCCACGGCGGCGGATCTGGACGCGCTCTTTCCCGATCGGCCGGTCTATCTGGAACGCATCGATGGCCACGCCGTATGGGTCAACTCGGCGGCGATGAAACTGGCGACGAAGTCGCTCGATGGCGACTGGCAGCCCGAAGGCGGTCGCATTCTGCGCGTAGGTCAGAAAGCCAGCGGCGTGCTGGTGGACGGTGCGCAGCACCTGGTTGGCGATGCCATGCCACGGCTGACTCACGAACAGACGCGCGACGCCTACAAGGCGGCCTTCGCGGACGCCGTGGCCGCCGGCTTGACGGGCGTGCACGATCCCGGTGTCAGCCTCGACGACTTCAAGGTGCTGCAGGAAATGGCCGCGGCGCACGAGATTCCGCTGCGGCTCTACGAGATGGCCGACGGCAACCATGCCGCGCTCGACTGGCTCTGCACCCAAGACGGTCATTGGGCGGATGCCGGCGGTCGTTTGCAGATGCGCACCGTGAAGCTCTACATGGACGGCGCGCTTGGCAGTCGTGGCGCGGCCTTGCTGGCTGACTACAACGACGATCACGGTAACCGCGGCATCCTGGTGACCTCACCCGATGCTTATCGCAGCGCCGTCGACAAGGCGCATCGCTGCCACGTGCAGGTGGCGACGCATGCCATCGGCGACCGTGGCAACCGCATGGTGCTCGATACGTATCAGGCCGTGCTGGGTGACGATGCGAAGAGCGACCATCGCTGGCGCGTTGAACATGCGCAGATCGTTGCACTCGACGATATACCGCGTTTCGCCCAACTGCGGCTGATCGCCTCGATGCAGCCGACCCATGCGACGTCCGACATGCCGTGGGCCGAGCAGCGTCTCGGTGCCGAACGTCTGAAAGGTGCCTACGCGTGGCAACGTTTCATCCATGACAACGTGCCGCTGGCGTTCGGCTCGGACTTCCCCGTGGAGCACGTCAACCCGATGTTGGGCATCTATGCCGCCGTCACCCGGCAGGATCTCAAGGGGCAGCCGCCCGCTGGATGGCTGCCGGATCAGCGCGTCAGCCGGCTCCAGGCACTGGCCGGTTTTACCCGCGGGGCGGCCTATGCGAGTTACATGGAAAACGAGGTGGGCATGCTCAAGCCGGGCATGCGCGCGGACTTCGTTTTGCTCGATGGCGACCCGCTGACGGTAGTGCCACGGCAGATTGCCGATCTGAAGCCGCTGAGCACCTGGGTGGATGGCAAGGCGGTTTATCAAGCGGAAAAGACCAACGCCGCGCAGTGACGCGCGGCGTTTCCTTGGCTTTTTCCTCTCCCCTGCGGGGAGAGGAAGCAGAGCTTACGCAGCCTTGCGGGCAACCACACCGATCGAGGCATGAGCCGACTTCACCGATTCAGCCTTGTTGTCATCGCTGATCGCCACGCCTTCGGCGCGCACGAACTCGAGGTCGGTCACGCCGAGGAAGCCGAACAGGGCGCGCAGGTAGGTTTCCTGGAAGTCCATCGATACGGCGGCGCTGCCTTCGCTATAAATGCCGCCGCGGGTCGAGGCGACGATCACGCGCTTGCCGCCGGCCAGGCCTTCCGGACCGTTCGGGCCGTAGCGGAACGACTTGCCCGCCACGGTGATGCGATCGATCCAGGCCTTGAGCTGGCTCGGGATCGAGAAGTTGTACATCGGCGCACCGATGACCACCACGTCGGCGGCGAGGAACTCGTCCATCATCTGGGCGCCGAGCACGGCGGCCGGATCACTGGCGTCGGAGACCGGGGTCCAGTGCGGCAGCGGGTGAGCCACCAGGTCGTGGTAGACCACCTCCGTGCCGGGCTGGCTGCGGGTGAGTTCGGCTACGATGGCCGCGGTCAGACCACGTGATACGGAGTGGCTACCCAGGGCGCTGGCGTCGAGATGCAACAGTTTCATGGCGTTTCCTCAGTGACGGGCCGGGTTGACCGGCGACGGAGCTAAGGTACATTCGCGACAATTGGCTGATAAGTCCGGTAAAGTCGAACGTATTGTTCTATCAAGGAAACGCTGATGACGGTGTTGGACGGTGCCCTGCAGGACCTCAACGACCTGTATTTCTTCGCCGCCGTGGTCGAACACGGTGGTTTCTCCTCGGCCGGCCGCGCCCTGGGCATCCCTAAATCCCGGCTAAGCAAGCGTATTGCCCAGCTTGAAGAGCGCCTCGGCGTGCGCCTGCTACAACGGACCACCCGCCGTTTCGTGGTGACCGAGGTTGGCGAGCGCTTCTATGGCCACTGCCGCGCCGTGCTGGAAGAGGCAAGGGCGGCACAGGATGCGGTGGACGAATTGCGTACCGAACCCCGCGGTGTGGTGCGTGTGAGTTGCCCGGTATCCCTGGTGCAGACGGTGTTGGGACACGTCCTGCCCGAGTTCCTGGCGCAGCACCCCAAGATGCAGGTGCGCCTGCAGGCCACCGACCGCCGCGTCGATGTGATCGGCGAAGGTTTCGACGTGGCTATCCGCGTGCGCAGCAAGCTCGATACCGACGCCACCCTGGTAATGCGCACGTTCGGCCAGTCGCGCGTGTTGGCGGTGGCCAGCCCCGATCTGCTGAAGCAATACGGCCGCCCGCAGGTTCCCTCGGACTTGTCCAAGCTACCGGCCCTGACCAATCACGAGCACGAAGGCGCACACAGCTGGGAGCTGCTCGACGCCCAGGGTGAGCGGGTCGTAGTCGATATCCAGCCGCGTCTGATCTGCGGCGACTTTGCCGCGCTGCTGGAATGCGCCAAGCGCGGTATCGGTGCGACCCTGCTCCCCGAGTTTGTTTGCGGACCGGGGGTGGCGCGTGGCGAGCTGGAAGTGGTGCTGCCCGATTGGAGCGCGCCGCAAGGGACCATGCACTTTGTCTATCCCAG
>DASXND010000449.1:0-5972 GCA_036495265.1 Dyella sp. | reverse complement strand
GTGCTCGCGATAACGCGACAACTGAGTATTTTTTTGGCCAGTCTGCCGCTCACGCAGCGGGCGTAATCGCTCGGTTGTCGCGTTATCGCGAGCACCCGCCCCTCATCCCAACCTTCTCCCCGTAGGGGAGAAGGGGCGAAGTGGGTTGGCCAACGATGTCCTCTGCCTGGATCACTCGATCGTCGGCAAGCGCGTCCTGGCCGCCTCTGCTCGCCATGCAACGTCTCGCAACAGAAAGTGCGACAGCGCAGGAATCAGCACGAGCGCACCCACCATGTTCCACAGGAACATGAAGGTGAGCAGGATGCCCATATCACCCTGGAACTTGATTGGCGAGAAGGCCCAGGTCACCACGCCGGCGGCCAGCGTGATGCCGACCAGGGCGACAACCTTGCCGGTGAATTGCACGGCATTTCGATAGGCCTGTGCAAGCGGCACGCCCGCGCGTTGCTGCGCGAGCTGGATCGACAGCAGATACAACGCATAGTCCACACCGATACCCACGCCCAGCGCGATGACCGGCAGGGTGGCGACTTTCACGCCGATGCCAAGGCCGACCATCAGTGCTTCGCACAGGATGGACGTGAGCATCAGCGGCACGACGGCAACCACCACCGCGCGCCACGAGCGGAACGTCACGAAGCAAAGCAGGATGACCGCGCCGTAGACATAAAACAGCATCGTGCGGTCGGCCTGGCGCACAACAATATTCGTCGCCGCCTCGATACCCGCGCTGCCTGCGGCCAACAGATAGTGACGCTCCGGCGCGCCGTGCGCGGTGGCGAATGCTGCGGCGGCTGCGACCACGCGATCCAGCGTTTCGGCGCGATGGTCGGACAGATAGGCGATCACCGGCATGACCGAGCAGGCGTTGTTGAACAGGTCCGGATTGTTGACCGACGCCTGTTGCGCACCGTAGTTGAGCACGTCCTGATTGCGCGAGATGGTGAGCCACTTGGGGCTGCCCTCGTAGGAGCCCGCCGTGATCTGGCGCACCGCATCGCCAAGGAAGACCGTAGTCTGCACGCCGGGCACCTGCCGCAAGGCCCAGGCCAGCCGGTCGGCTTCGACCAGGGTTTGATACTTGAGGCATCCCTCGGCCGGTGTCTTTACGATCACGGCGAACACATCGCTCGATAGCGAGTAGTTGCCGGTGATATAGGCGTTGTCCCGGTTGTAGCGTGAACTGGCCCGCAACTCGGGCGCTCCCGACTCCAGGTCGCCGATCTTCAGATGCCTGCTGACCGCGAAGCCAGCCACGGCCAGTACCGCCGCCACGCTCAGCGCGGCCACGGCCCAGCGGCGTGTGGTAAATCGATCCAGTAAGTGCCACACCGAGCCACCACCCTTCCCCGCTGCCTCTTCGCGCTCGGTGCGCAGGCTTCGCTCGGCTGCCTTCGGGTCGACACCGGTGAAGGAGAGCAGCACCGGCAGCAACAGCAGATTGGTGAAGATCAGCACGGCCACGCCGACGCTTGCGGTCAGGGCGAGATCCTTGATCACCGGAATGTCGATCGCCATCAGCACGCCAAAGCCCACGGCGTCCGCCAGCAGGGCCGTGACGCCGGCCAGGAACAGGCGACGGAAGGTATAGCGCGCAGCAACCAGGCGGTGCGTGCCGCGCCCGATGTCCTGCATGATGCCGTTCATTTTCTGCGCGCCATGCGAGACGCCAATCGCAAAGATCAGGAACGGCACCAGGATCGAGTACGGATCGAGGGCGAAGCCGAGCGCGGCCACCAGGCCGAGCTGCCATACCACGGCGACGGCGGAACAAAGGATGACCAGCGCCGTGCTTCGCACGCAGCGCGTGTAGCCGAAGATCACCAAGGTCGCGATCAGTGCGGCGATGCCGAAGAAGCTCATCACCTTGACCAGACCGTCGATCAGGTCGCCTACGAGCTTGGCGAAGCCGATGACGTGCAGGCGAATCTTCACGCCCGACGTGGCCTCATAGCGGGCCCGCATGTCCTCCAGCGAGTGCGACAGTGTGCGGTAGTCGATCGGCGCGCCGGTGTCCGAGTTTTTCTCGAGCAGCGGCACGAAGATCATGCTGGACTTGAAGTCGTTGCCGACGAAGCGGCCGACGATGCCCGAGCGTGCAATGTTCAGCTTGAGCTGCGAGCTGCTTTGCGGGGAGCCGTCGTAGTTGTCCGGCATCACCGGGCCACCGCGGAAGCCCTCCTCCGTCACCTCGGTCCAGCGCACCGACGGCGTCCACAATGACTTGACCCAGGCGCGATCGACACCACTGGTCAGGAACAGTTCGTCATTGATCTTCTTCAGCACCTCCTGGTACTTCGGATCAAAGATGTTGCCGTCCTGGTTTTCGACCACCACGCGCAATGAATTGCCTAGACCACGCAACTCGCCGGCGTTGTCCAGGTAATTGCGGATATAGGGGTGGTGGCTCGGTATCATCTTCTCGAAACTGGCGTTGAAGCTAAGCCTCGTTACTGCCAGCCAGCCGAGCAGCACGGTCGCGACGACGCATGCCATGACCATGATGAAACGGTGGTTGAACACCAGACGCTCCAGCAGATTGCCCGAGCGGCTATCGAAATCTTCAATAGCGCGTACCACAGGCATGCGGTCGAGCTGTTCAGTGGAAGCGTTCATGGGGTGTCTCCTTGCCGGCTCAATGCAGTGCCTGGGCTTTCACGCCGAGCACGCCGGCAGTCACGATCACGTCACCGGAAACGGCCACAGCCGACGTCGGTGTTGGCTTGGTCAGCCGATAGGAGGCAAAGTGCTGGCCGCCGTCGCGGCTGAGCAGCACACTGCCGGCCTGGCTGACGAGGGCGATGCCATTTGAGCCGAAAGTCGTGGCGCCCGTCATGCCTTCCTGGATGCCGGTATCGATCGGCTCCCAATGCGCACCGTTGTCGGTGCTGCGATAGGCATTGCCGCGCAGGCCATAGACGATGACGACCGGGCCCGTGCCCACAACACCAAAATACGTGCCCTTGTAGGGCGTGCTCAGCGCGCGGAAGCGCCCGGCTTCCCGATCGAGCTTGAGCACGAGACCCTGCTCGCCGGTGATGTAGACGTCCTGACCCAAGCCATGCACCGCATACAAGTGCAGGCGCTCGGGATTCTCGGTCTGCGCGAAACAGGACGTCCAGGTCTGGCCACCGTCCGCGGTCTCGAAAATAAGATTGAATGCGCCAACGATGTAGCCATGGCGGGCATCGGCGAACCACACATCGAGGAAGGGGTTTTCGGCGCCCTGCGCCGCAATGCGCCCTGCCTCGTCGAGCAACCGACTGGCGTCTTCCGCGCTACCAAGCTGCCCTTTCGCCGCCTGCGCGCGAAGCTGCTCCATCATCAGCGGACCCATGCGATGGCCATCCAGTTGGGTTGCCCAGTTCGCACCACCATCGGTGGTGTGCAGCACCATACCGTCGTGTCCGACCGCCCAGCCTTGCTCAGGGGTCGGGAAACTTACCGCCACCAGATCGGACGAAACGGGCACCTTGGCCTGTTGCCAACGGGCGCCATTGTCATCCGAGTAGACGATGTGACCGCGTTGGCCGACAGCGACGATGCGTTTGCCGGCCAAGGCCAGGCCGTTGAGCAGTCCCTTGGAGGCAAGGGTGCTCATGCTGGCCGGCGTATTCATTACATCGGTGAAGTCCGCGGCCGACACGGCTGGAAGCGCAAGTGCAAGCGCGACCAACGCGCAACGGATTGATTGCAGAAACATGGAATGCCTCAAGGATCGTACGACCTGCTCTTGAATCTCGAATCGCCGACTCGCTGCCAGACCCGACGTCATGTATCGCAGGGGCTGATGTGCGAGCGAATAGCCGAGGTGCGTGGCCGATGGCGGTGGGGCGCGGTCCTTGCTGGACAACAGCGCGTGCCTTTTCTCCCCCGAGAAGTCCCCCTGGGCACCGCAGGCATGAGACACCTGCGTCACCACCACCATCGCCATGCGGTTGAGTCGCGGAACGGTGATTCACCGCCCCGCGACAAGCCTCATGACTGCCCTACGCGGGCAATCAACGAACTCCCGAGCCGGCCAGTGTCTCCGGTGACCAATCACGCTCCGACAACGGCTTCGTATAACGAATGCCACCCGTTTCAGCGGAGAAGGCGGTCAGCGAGTACGAGCCTGCGATGATGTCGTAGATACCGTGCAGGTCGGCCACTGGCGCGGGCATGTCATAAGCCGGCGTGATGTAGGCGAAGCCCGCGCGGAACAGTTGGCCGCGCGCGTCGTAGGCATCGGACGCCACGGCTGCCCAGCTGTCCTCATCGAGATAGAACGTGCGCTTGCTATAGATGTGGCGCTTGCCTGCAGCCAGTGTGGCCTCGACCACCCACACGCGATGCAGTTCCCAGCGCACGTTGTTGGGATTGAGGAAGTTCGGCGTCATCAGGTCACCGGCCTTCGACTCGTAGGCCATCTTGTAATCGTTGTACGGAACGTACATTTCCTTCTTGCCCACGAGCTTGAAGTCGTAGCGTTCCATCGATCCGTTGAAGAGGAACACGTCATCAAACGTGGATGCACCGCCCGAACCCGGGTTAGGCGTATCGAATGCGAGATCCGGTGCCACCTTCACGCGGCGCTGGCCAGGGAGGTACTGCCAGGCCTTGCGACCCTCGTCGCTGTAGTTGAGCGGATCGGCGATCTGCAGCCCCTCGCCCGCGCGGCGGGCCGGACCGGTGTAGTTCAAGCGCTGCTCCCAGAAGACGTTAGCCGTTGGCTTGTTGACGTCCCAGTAGGGATATTCCTCGATGGCATTACCTTCGGTGGTCAGCGTCGCGTGTCCCGAGGAGTCGACGTTGTAGTTGCGATACTTGCTGACATACGCCACGCCGTTGAAGCGGACGAGGTGGTTCCACATCGCTTCGAAGCCGGTCTGCGGAATCGGGAACGGAAAGCCGGCATGGCAGCCGCTCATCGAGCGGCCATTGGCAGCCGTCTTGGCTTCCACGGCGCACTTGGCGGTATTTTCCACGACAAACTTCGGGAAAGCCGCGGTACGGTGCGTCGGATAAACGTCGATGTGGTAGCCCGGATACTTCTTCATCAGGGCCTTGGTGCCCTCGGTCAATTCGGCCGAGTACTTGTCCATGTTCTTCGCATCGATGACGAGCACCGGCTTTTCAGCGGCGAACGGATCGGGACGGATACCGCTACCCGCCTTGAATCCGGCCGGAGCCGTGGTGAGGCCGCCGCTATAGGCGGGAATAGTACCGTCGCTGCTGCCGGCCATTTCTGCCCCGACGCCGGTAAGCGTGGTGCCGAGCTTGTTCGCCTCTTCGGACGGAACGGCGGCGTGGCCCAGGCCAGATATCAGAACGGCGATGGACCCGGCTATCAGGGCTTTGCGGAATTGCATGCGCATACTCCTCACGATGGTGATTCCAGTGTCGAGGTTCGGCTTTGCGTGGCCGTCCCCTTGGCATAAGCACAGGCCTCGTCTCGCACCGGCGCTCTTGTTGCCGGTATCCGTGACCCCGTCTTGCGACCAGGGAAACGCGAAAGCGGTCCATGCCCATTGTTCGGACCGCGGGGAACCACACCCCCCCCAAAACGCTGGGGGAGGGAGAAAAAGATGAGGGTGGGCGACTCGACTGCTCCCTCTCCCGCTCGGGGAGAGGGTTGGGGTGAAGGGCGGGTGCTCGCGATAACTCGACATCAGAGCGATCACGCCCGCTGCGCTCCAGAGGGACTTCGTTCAAGCGGCAAGCTGGCGATAAGGCTCATAGACACGCCATCGCGAGCACCCGCCCCTCATCCCAGCCTTCTCTCCCACAGGCACTACCTTCGGGTCGCCCGAAGGGGAGAAGGGGCATAGAGGGGCTATTCCAGCCCCTGGATCAGGCCCAGCAATTGCGCACGATGCACGACATGCCTGCGCGTGCCCACGCCCAGCTTGCCGAACAGGTTCTTGAGATGCCATTTCACCGTGGCTTCACCGACGGCCATGGCCTGGGCGATTTCCTTGTTCGACAGA
>DASXND010000448.1:0-3342 GCA_036495265.1 Dyella sp. | reverse complement strand
TGTCCGGATCGCGCCGGCATCGTGGCGGCGGTATCGGGGCATCTGGCGGGACGAGGCTGCAACATCTTGGAGGCGCAGCAGTTCGGTGACGACGAGACCGCGCGCTTCTTCATGCGCCTGGTGTTTCAGGGCAGCGGCATCAGTCAAGACGAATTGCATCGCGGCTTTGCCGCCGTCGCCGACACCTTCGACATGCAATGGACCTTGCGCGATCGCGCACAGCGCCACCGCGTCTTGCTACTCGTGTCGAAGTTCGACCATTGCCTCGCTGACGTACTTTATCGCTGGCGCATCGGGGAGCTGCCGATGGACATCGTCGGCATCGTCGCCAACCATGCGCGGGAGACGTACCGGCATCTGGACTTCGACGCCATTCCGTTCCATTACCTGCCCGTGGACAGGGATCATCGTGCGGTACAGGACGCGGCCTTGTCGAAACTGATCGAGGACAGCGGCGCGCAGCTCGTCGTGCTCGCCCGCTATATGCAGCTACTTTCGGCCGAGCTGGCGAAACGGCTGGAGGGGCGCTGCATCAATATCCATCACTCCTTCCTGCCTGGCTTCAAGGGCGCGCGCCCGTATCATCAGGCGCACCGCCGAGGCGTCAAGCTGATCGGCGCCACTGCGCACTTCGTCACGGCTGACCTGGACGAAGGTCCCATCATCGAACAGGACATCGAACGCGTGACGCATGCCGACACGCCAGATGATCTGATTCGGATCGGTCGTGACATCGAGCGTCGCGTGCTCGCTCGAACCCTCAGGCTTTATCTCGATGACCGCGTACTGCTCAACGGCAGCAAGACCGTCATCTTCACTTCCTGACCTGGAGATATGCGTGGAACTGATCGGCATGCTCGACTCCCCCTATGTGCGCCGCACCGCCATCTCGCTGCGCCTGCTGGGCGTTCCGTTTACCCATCGCTCGCTCTCCGTGTTTTCCAACTTCGATGAATTCCAGTCGATCAATCCGCAGGTCAAGGCGCCAACGCTGGTATTGGATAACGGCGCCCTGCTGGTCGACTCCAACCTGATCATCGACTGGGCGGAAACCATCAGCGAGCGGCCCAGCCTTATGCCTGGCGAGTCGGCCGCACGCCTGCGCGCGCTACGCCTGATCGGCGCTGCCCTCACCGCCAGCGAAAAGAGTGTGCAGATCGTCTACGAGCACAAACGCGAGGCCGACAAACGTGATGCAGCGTGGCTGCAACGCGTGAAAGGCCAGCTGCATGCGGCCTACGGTGTGCTTGAACGCGAGATCGACGGTGTGGATGGATGGCTTTTCGGCAATTCGCCGGGGCAGGCTGATGTCTCCATCGCCGTCGCCTGGGGCTTTACCCAGTTGGTGACGCCGGAGGCCGTCGACCCTGCGTCCTATCCTCGGCTGGCAGCATTTGCGATGCGCGCCGAGCAGCATCCGGTTTTTGTGGCGCTGCCACAGATCTAAGCGCTCTCATCCCCTCTCCCCGAAGGGGAGAGGAAGCAGGACATCAACGGCAGGCGTCGATGGCGTCCGAAAGGCGCTCCACCGCCACCACTTCCATATCGCCCACGCGCCCTTTCTTCGGGGCGTTGGCCTTCGGCACGATGGCCCGCTGGAAACCGTGATGCGCCGCTTCCTTCAAGCGTTCCTCGCCATTCGGCACCGGGCGAATTTCCCCCGAAAGCCCCACTTCGCCAAACGCGATGTTCTTCTCCGGCAGCGGGCGATCACGCAAGCTGGATAGCACCGCCAGCAGCACCGGCATATCCGCCGCCGTTTCCTGCACGCGAATACCGCCCACCACATTGACGAACACGTCCTGGTCGTAAGCCGCCACCCCGCCATGCCGATGCAGCACGGCCAGCAACATGGCCAGGCGGTTCTGCTCCAGGCCCAGGGCCACGCGACGCGGATTGCCCAGCGAGGACTGGTCGACCAGCGCCTGCACCTCGACCAGCAAGGGTCGGGTGCCTTCGCGCGTGACCATCACAGCGCTGCCCGAGGTCGGCCCGCTATGCGCGGAAAGGAAGATCGCCGACGGATTGGGCACTTCGCGCAAGCCCTTTTCCGACATGGCGAATACGCCCAATTCGTTGACCGCGCCGAAGCGGTTCTTGAACGCGCGCAGCACGCGGAAGCGACTACCCGATTCGCCTTCGAAATACAGCACCGCATCCACCATATGCTCGAGCACGCGCGGCCCCGCGATGCCGCCTTCCTTGGTGACATGTCCCACCAGGAACACCGACGTACCGGTTTCCTTGGCGAAGCGCGTGAGCTTGGCCGCCGATTCGCGCACCTGGCTCACCGAGCCCGGCGCCGCTGTGAGCAGCTCGGTCCAGATGGTCTGGATGGAATCGATCACCAATACCCGCGGCCGGTTCGCCAGGGCCTGTTCGATGATGCGTTCGATGCAAGTTTCCGCCAGTGCGTGCAGCGGCCCCAGCGGTAAATCCAGGCGCTGGGCGCGCGCGGCCAGCTGGGCCAGCGATTCCTCGCCGGTCACGTACACGCTAGGCAACTGCGCGCCGAGCGTACCCAGCATCTGCAGCAACAAGGTGGATTTGCCGATGCCCGGATCGCCACCAATGAGCACCACCGATCCGTCGACCAGGCCACCGCCCAGGACACGATCCAGCTCGCCGATGCCGGTGAGCGTGCGCGTTTCGGCGTTGAGCGCCACGGCTGTCAGCGGCGTCACCTTGGGCGAACCCGCCGCGGCGCCCGCGTAGCCACTCGTGCTACGGGCAGCGCCCGCAGACTTGACTGCGGGCTGCACCACGAATTCGCTCAAGGTGTTCCAGGCGCCGCACTCAATGCACTGCCCCTGCCATTTCGAATGCTCCCCACCACAATCGGTGCAGACATAGGCGGTCTTGGCTTTGGCCATGAAGATTCCCGGGGAGACGTTGAGCGAATGGGCAGAGCTTAGCGGGTGTGCATCGCACGCCACGAGACGCGATGGCCCCGATCAGTGCTCGTCTTCGACAAACAGCACGCGACGGGTCATACCGCATGTCAGGTCATAGGAGATCGTGCCCGCCTGTGCGGCAATGATCTCCACCGGCAATTCAGCCCCCCACAAGGTGACGCGATCGCCCACCTTGGCCTCGGGCGCTTTGCGCAGGTCCAGCGTAATCAGGTCCATCGACACGCGACCGATCAACGGAACCTGCCGCTCGCCGACCAACACGGGCGTACCGGCCACGGCGCTGCGAGGATAGCCATCGCCATAACCTACCGCCGCCACGCCTACCGGCATGTCCTCGGGACAGGTCCAGGTACCGTTGTAACCGATGCGCTCGCCCTTGCCGATACGATTGACCGCGATCAAACGCGTGCTCAAGGTCATGGCCGGC
>DASXND010000447.1:0-1614 GCA_036495265.1 Dyella sp. | reverse complement strand
CGGCCGCCGCTACCGCACGAGCGCAAATTCCTTCTAAGCAGGAGCAGGCAGTTTGATGGTCGCGAAATCGAGGTAATCGATGGACTTCCCGATTGGAGTTCCCGGACTTCTGTAGAGACTGCGGGAATAGGAACGGGAAGCCGCGAGGATCGCCGTGATAACGAGACGTGCTCCGCTGCCACGCATGGTCGTCTTCCGCTCCGATACCGCCAGCGTGCCATCGTGCTCGCGGCCGTCAAGGACAAGCCCTTCGGGTGGCCGCGAAAAGTGCGGCCATCCATGACCGCCACTCGACACGATGGCGCAGTCGAACTGCGGTCGGGACATGGCGTAATCGCGGGACTGGTAACGTGCCGGTCCTGCAAACGCCAATGGAGCGAGACCATGTCCAAGAGCAACCAGTATGTCGGCCTCGATGTATCCCTGAAGGAAACTTCGATCTGTGTCATCGACGATGCGGGCAAGATCGTGTGGCGCGGCCGAGTTGACTCGACGCCGGAAGCTATAGCAACGGCCGTGAAGCAGCATGCGCCCCATGCGGTTCGGATCGGGCTTGAGAGTGGGCAGCTATCGAGCTGGCTGTTCCATGAGTTGAAAGGCGCTGGCCTCCCCGTTATCTGCGTCGATGCGCGCCACGCCAAGGCGGCACTGTCGCTGAAGGTCAATAAGACCGACGCCAACGACGCCTTCGGTCTGGCGCAGATCATGCGCGTCGGCTGGTACCGCGAGGTGACGGTGAAGGGTCTCGACTGCCAAGCCGTGCGTGCACTGCTGGTGGCACGCGCCCAGATCGTGTCGCAAATCACGACGCTGAAGAATTGCGTGCGCGGCATTCTGAAGACCTTTGGTCGGGTCCTGCCCAAAGGCTTGCGCAGCCAGTTCCCGGGGCGTGTCCGCGCAGCGATCGACGGACATCCGGTGCTCGGGACGATCATCGAGCCGACGTTGCGGGTGCTGGAGGCAATGCGGGTCCAACTCCGCGTGTACGACAAAGCCGTCATTCAACGTGCTCGCCGTGACGACACTGCGCGCCAGCTAATGTCAGCACCAGGCGTCGGCACAGTAGTTGCCCTGGCCTATATAACCGGCGTCGAAGATCCGGCGCGCTTCAAGCGATCGTCGTCGGTGGCGGCATATTTCGGGATGACGCCGAGGCGTTATCAATCCGGCGAGATCGATCACGCCGGACGTATCTCCAAGTGCGGAGACGGCATGGTGCGCGGCCTCCTGTTCGAGGCAGCCAAAGTGTTGCTCAGTCGCTCGGCGCGACCAAGCGCGCTGAAGACCTGGGGCGAGGCCCTTGGCAAACGCATCGGGGCTAAGAAGGCAACGATGGCGGTTGCCCGCAAGCTTGCCGTCATCCTGCACCGCATGTGGACCACCGGCACGACGTTCCAATGGAACGCTGAGGCTGCATCTTCAGCCGCCTGAGCTTGATTGAATATCGCTTCGCCGCATCTTGCGGCGGAACGTTGTCCCTGCCGGGACGGGCCTCGATGACCGCGCGATTCTTCCTGCATTGCCCAAGTGCGTTCGGGACATAGCGGCGTCGAAACCCTGAGGCCATGTTGCGGCCAGCGACCCTGGACCGCGTAGAGAACGGTGGATCTGGCA
>DASXND010000446.1:0-2633 GCA_036495265.1 Dyella sp. | reverse complement strand
TTCATCGCAGCGCTGATCATGATGGCGTTCGGCATGTGGTGGCTCGGGCGGCGCGAGGCGTCGGCAAGAAAACTGGGCGAGGGCTTCGGCCAGGGCGACCTGCTGTCAGCGCAGGACATTGCCAAGCGCGAGACGCTGCGTGAGCGTGCCACCACCGCGCATGAATTCGATCCGACCGAGATCGTGCACGGTGCCGAGGCTGCTGCACCGTCGACACTGGCCGCCGCCCTACCGCTGATCACGGTCGTAGCCGTCAATCTTGCCATGTCGCTGTTTATTCTCCCGGCGCTGGATACCAGCTTTCTCAACCAGCCGCAGTGGGGGAACACATCGCTGGCCCGGGTCGGTGGCGTCTGGGCCGTGGTGACGGCGCTTGCGTGTGCGATCGCGGTCGCATTGGCCTTGAACTTCCGTCGGCTGGCGGCCTTGCGCGCGACGCTGGATGCCGGTGCCAACGCTGCGGTCTTGCCTGCGGTGAGCGTCGCCAGCCTGGTCGGCTTTGGCGCGGTCGTGGCCGCGATGCCGGCCTTTGCCGGGGTTCGCGACGCCGTACTCAATATCGGCGGTGGACCGCTCACCTCGCTGGCCGTGGCCACCAATGTGCTGGCGGCGTTGACGGGCTCGGCATCGGGTGGCTTGACCATCGCGCTCGATGCGCTCGGCCCAACCTACATGGAACGTGCGGCGGCCATCGGCATGGACCCGGCGCTGCTGCATCGGGTCGCCGTGATTGGTTCGGGCACGCTCGACACGCTGCCGCATAACGGCGCGGTGGTCACCCTGCTGGCGGTATGTGGCACCAAGCATGGCGAGAGCTATGGCGACATCGTCATGGTCGGCATCGTCGGCGCCATCCTTGGCCTCGTCGCGGTCATCGTGCTCGGCACGATGTTCGGCTCGTTCTAGCGTCCAAGCACGCGACCAGGGACGCCGCCGGACGGCGGCGTCCATGCGGTTTCCTCGTCTTGTCACAAAGGTTTAGTTAGCTAGGCAGGCCGGGGCATCGTGCTTTCGGTTCGGTGCGTGCCGATGCCATGACGACGAATGGATGCGAAACGGGTGGCCGGTGCGAGGTACGACGGGGGGCGGAGCCGGATGGGAGACGTCCTGGCTGAGGGCCTGTTCAAGGCACTCACATGGCAGGGGCTGCTGGACGCGCCGAGCGCGGCGGACGGTCATATTGTCGACCACAGCACAGCGTATGTTCCGGGACAGCGCTTTCCTAATCTCCCTGACAGCTACTGGCGTACCCGCTCCGTGACCCGAAGGCAGCATGAGTTTGGTATCAACGATGGCATGCAAGAACGCATGTTCGCGACGGCACGACGGCCCGAACCGTGCGATGAACATGCGCGGATCGGCATCACCCGCTGCTCCAGCAATGCGCTGAAGCTCATCCCGCTGGCGGACGGCTGATGCGCTACGCGATCTATTTCTGCCCATCACCGGCCAGCGCGCTGGCCGCGCTGGGTCGCGACTGGCTGAGCGCCGAGCTGACGCCCAACGGCGTCTCGGGCATTCCCTTGTCGCGCTGGAATGCGCTACTGGCCGACGTGCGCCGCTACGGTTGGCATGCCACGTTGCGCTCGCCCTTCACACTGTCCCCCGATCATGAAGTCGGCGATTTGCGTCGTGTGCTGTCCTCGATCGCGCAGGCCCATGCGCCGATCAACCTGTCGCTGCGGGTCAGTCGACTGGATGGCTTTCTTGCGTTGCGGCCGGTCAGCGAGTGCCGTGCCGTGGATGCACTGGCGGCGGCCTGCACCGAAGCCGTCGAGCCTGTTCGCGCGCCGCTTATCGAACCGGAATTCCAGCGTCGCGCCGCCGAGCTCGACGCCATCGAAACCCATTATCTTCAACGCTACGGATACCCCTACGTGTTCGAACGCTACCGCTTTCACATGACGCTGTCGGCACCCGCCTCGGTTGACGAGGAGCGTGCGCTGCAACGCTGGCTTGCACTGCGCGCCGCGATGCTGCCCGCCGCGCGCATCGACGCACTCACCTTGTGCGTCGAAGCTTCGCCAGGTGCCGCATTCGAGCCACTGGAACGCTTCGCCTTGCGCAAAGTGTCCGCGGCATGAGTGCAGGTCGGCTTTATTACGTGATGGGTCCCTCCGGTGCCGGCAAGGACAGTGTGCTTGGCTGGGCGCGTGACAATAGTCCTTCTTATGCGGTGGTGTGTGCACATCGCTACATCACCCGCTCGGCGCAGGCGGATGGCGAACTTCATGTGGCCTTGAGTGCCGAGGAATTCGAGCGGCGCGAGCGCCGCGGCCTGTTCGCGCTCACCTGGCAGGCGCATGGTTTGCGTTGTGGCCTTGGCAAGGAGATCGAGCACTGGCTGAGGCAGGGCGTCAACGTGCTGGTGAATGGTTCGCGCAATGCCTTCCCGCTGGCGCGCGCGCGCTTCCATGACATGGTGCCCGTGTTGATCACGGCGAGTCGCGAGAGCATCGCCCACCGTCTCATGGCGCATGGGCGCGAGACGGCGGAACAGATCGAGGAACGCCTCGCGCGTAACGATCATTACGTGGTACCGGGCGACGCGCTCACCATCGTCAATGACGGCAGCCTGCCGGAAGTCGGCGCGGCGCTGCTCACCGCGATCCGCACCCGGACCTAGGGCTGCA
>DASXND010000445.1:0-3276 GCA_036495265.1 Dyella sp. | reverse complement strand
CGTGATTTCCACGCGTGCAATCTGCGCCACCATCGCAGCGATGCGCGGCTCCATCCTCGGCTTGAGGAAGTAGCTGCCAACGCGCTTCTTCAGGTTGCCGGCCTTGCCCACGTACAGCAAATCGCCGTCCGCGTCGAAGTGACGATAGACGCCAGGCGAAGTCGTGAGTGTTTTGACGAAAGCCTTGCCGTCGAAGGCTTGCGGCGGTGAGGGCTGCATGGGCGAATTCTAGCCGGTTTCAGCTGCCGCGCAGCCGGGCGATCAGCCCGTCCACGCCTTGCTCGGCCAGTCGCACGGCCTCGCGAAAGCCCGCGGCTTCGCCGAAGTAGGGATCGGGAAATTCCAGCGGCGAACGCACGCCACTCCAGGGCAGGAACAGCTCGGGTCGCGAGCCTTGCGATCGCCGCAGCTGCGCGAGTGCCACCAGGTTATTGCGATCCATGGCCAGCACCCAGTCATAGCTTAGGAAATCGTCCGCACGCACCTGCCGTGCCTGATGCAACGAAAGGTCGTATCCCGCCGCCGCTGCCGCCTGCTGCATGCGCGCGTCGGCGCCTTTGCCCACGTGCCAGTTGCCCGTACCACAGGAGGCCAACACCACATCCAGCCCGGCCTCGGCACAGCGCTGGCGTGCGACGGCTTCGACCAGGGGCGAGCGACAGATATTGCCCAGGCAAACGAACAGGACGGAGGTCGGCCGGTCTTTCAAAGGCATCAGGACAGTCTCGGATCGCATAGCCCGCTGCCATGCCTGCCCGAGTAGCTATGGGCGAACAGCCGACAACACAAGCTCGAAGACCTCGGCGTTGCGTCACGCCAGGGAGCGCTGCAAGGATGGACACGGAGGATCGACCATGGGCTGTCTGCCGTTACCCATACTTTTCGTACTGGGCTTCCTGATCGGCAAGGCCGTGGGCGGTTCGCGCGGCGCACTGTGGGGCGCCGGCATGGGACTGGTGCTGGGCTTGTTGCTGGCGGGGCTGTTCATCGCGCTGGTCCGGCGCCGGCGCTGAAAGACGCACAGCCCCGCACCAGCCATGGCTCGGCGCGCTCCGGGTCTGGATCCCTCGCCTGTTCACGAAGGGATCGTTTTGCGGGAATCATTTGATTTTCGCGGCCGACGTAGCGATGCTGTCGAAGTCGCAAGCACCCGGCCTGGGTTCATCGATGCGTACGGAGGATATGGCCGATGTTTGTTCAAATCGGCGCACTCATCATTGCAACGAGCCTCATTCAGCTCGCGGTCGGCTTCTTCAATACCTTCCTTTCCCTGCGCTTGACCGCCGAGCATTTCGGCCCTGGCTTGAACGGCCTCATACTCAGCGCTTATTTTGCTGGCTTTACGGTCGGCGCGATGGTGAGCGGGCGCTTGATCCGGCGTATTGGTCACATTCGCTCCTACGCCGCCTTCGCCGGCATGGTGGTGGTGGCGACTGCAATGATTCCGCTCCTCGTCCAACCCCTTGTCTGGATCGTCTGTCGCCTGATCGTCGGCATCGGCTGCGTCGGGTTGTTCATCACCACGGAGAGTTGGCTAAACGCCAAGGCGCGCGCCGATCAGCGGGGCCGCGTGTTCTCCATCTATATGGTCGGCACCTTCGTGGCCCTTGCGATCGGGCAGCTCCTGATCAGCGTGGTGGTCATGGCATCGGCAGCCCCCTTCTTCATCATCATGGGACTGTTCTCCCTCGCCCTGGTCATCATGAGCACGACGCGAGCGGAGGCACCAGGCCTCGCTTCTGAGGGCAGCCTGGGCTTGGGCGAACTCAGCCAGCGGGCGCCCACAGCCGTGATCGGCTGCGTGGTCGGCGGCCTGGTCAACAGTGCGTTCTACGCGCTGGTACCGGCGTGGATGCTGGATGAGGGCACCGATCAGTCGACCATTGCGCTGTTCATGTTCGTCGCCGTGCTCGGCGGGCTCGCCTTTCAAATCCCCGTCGGCCGGCTTTCCGATCGGGGCGACCGACGCATCGTGCTGATCGGTCTGGCGCTGGGCTTCGCGACCACTGCCCTATTGCTGGTGGTTCTACCGCATACCTTGGCGATCGTGCTGCCGCTCGCGGCGCTGCTGGGTGGCTTCATGTCCACGCTCTATCCGGTCTGCGTGGCCTATGCGCTGGACCATATGTCGAGCGATCGCATGGTTGCGGTCAGCGGAAAGCTGATCCTGGTGAATGGCTTCGGCTCCGCGCTCGGCCCTCTGATCGGCGCAACCGTCATGGCGCGGATGGGCATCAATGGACTGCTCTACTTCATGGCCGTGGCGACGGCTGTGCTCGCGGCGGTGGTCGCCAGGCGCATTCGGGTAAGGGCGCCGCCCGCCCATGTCGCTCGCCCCTTCGGCATTCTCGATCCGATGACGGCGCCGATCCTGCAGGAGCCGGAGGAGAGTCCTCGCGATTCAGCCGCTGCATGAAACCCCGCGGGCATGACGCTCGCCTCGCTTCCAGCGGAGTGTTCATCGCACTGGTAAGGCGCCGGTGCAGAAAACGCTCAGCCTTGCACCAGCCACCGTTCCGCACGCTCCAGGTCAGCCAGCGTATCGATACCGGGCGGGAACGGTTCTGGCGTCAGCCGCACGGCAATGGCGTGGCCATGCTCGAGCACGCGCAACTGCTCCAGCGACTCGGCCTGCTCCAATGGCGTACGCGACAGCTGGGTGTAGCGCTTGAGGAAGCCCGCACGGTACGCATAGATGCCGATATGGCGAAGGAATGGCACATCGGCCGGTAGCGCGTCGCGATCCGTGGCAAACGCATCACGCGCCCATGGCAAGGGGGCACGACTGAAGTACAAGGCCCGGCCATTCGAGGTGCGCACCAGCTTCACCACGTTGGGATCGAACAGCTCGTGTGCGTCCGTGATCGGCGTCGCCAAGGTCGCAACCGGCGCGTCGTCGTCGGCCAACGCGCGGGCCACCTCGCGGATGCCCGCAGCGGGAGCAAACGGTTCGTCGCCTTGCAGGTTCACCACGATGGCGTCGTCGGGCCAGCCATAGTGGAGCGCGCATTCGGCCAGGCGGTCGCTGCCCGATGCATGATCGCTACGGGTCATGCATACCTCAACGCCCTGCCCGGCCAAGGCATCGGCGATGCGCTGGTCGTCCACCGCCACGACGACCTGGGTCGCCCCAGCCTGCAAGGCTCGCTGCGCCACCCGCACCACCATCGGCACGCCGGCAATCTCGCGCAACGGCTTGGCTGGCAGACGCGTGGAGCCGTAGCGGGCGGGAATGGCGACGATAAACGGCGGTGTGTCTGCGGACATGGCGACCTC
>DASXND010000444.1:0-2508 GCA_036495265.1 Dyella sp. | reverse complement strand
TTCTGCAAGGAATACATAAAGCTCGACCCCTACGGCTATTACCTGACGTCCGAATCAGGCAGCGGTGGTCCGTCTTCCGTAGACAGCAAGCCGGCGTGGCAGCGGCAGGTACATAACGCGGCCAAGGACCAGTCGCGCGATGTGCCGGATGTGTCGCTGTTCGCGGGCTCCTACGGTGGCGACACCTGGGTCATCGTCTGCACGTCCTACTATCCCTGCCAGCCCGGCTTCACGGGGCAGATCGCACTCAGCGGTGGCACCTCGCTGTCGTCGCCGATGTTCGCGGGTATCCAGGCCTTGATCGACCAGGGTCTGGCCGCCAAGGGACTGTCACCCAACCAGGGCAATGCCGCTCCGACGCTGTATGCACTGGCCGCCGACGAGTACGGTGGCGCCAAGGGCGCGCCGCCTGCCAGCCTCGCCGCTTGCAGTGCCGATAATGGTACGAAGGGAACCGGCAAGTGCGTCTTCCACAACATCACGCGTGGAAGCATTGCCACTCAGTGCGTCCAGCAGTTGCCTTATGTGGTCACGCCGGACTGTTACTTCTACGGCACCCTGCCCAACTCGTATCTGGGGCCGATCCAGGTGGGCCTGACCTCAACCAATATCAGCAAGTACAACAGCAACACCGAGGCCTATGCCGCAGAAGCGGGATGGAGCTTTGCCTCGGGATTGGGCTCGGTCAACGCCAACAACCTGTTTAATGCCTGGAAGGCGTTCGTCAACGTGAAGTAATCGATGAAGCGCGCGTCCTCGGCGGTCGTTATGGCCGCCGAGGATCCTTCGATGCGATCAGCTCAATAGATCGGCGGATAGCCTTCAGGTCGCGTCTTGAAACGTTTGTGCACCCATAGGTACTGCTCGGGCGCAGCGCGCACCATCGCCTCAATGCAGGCGTTGACGCGGGCCGTGTCATCGAGCGTGTCGGCGCTCGGGAAATGTTCCAGCGGCGCATCGAGTCGCAAGGCGTAGCCGGCGTTGCCGGCTAGACGACGATGGTGGAAGGGAATCACCACGGCGCCTGACATGCGCGCGAGATGATGGGTGGCGGTGATCGTTGCCGCCGGCACGCCGAAGAACGGCACGAACGCATTGTCCTTGCTGCGCATATCCTGGTCCGGCGCGTACCAGAGCGTGCCGCCGTTGCGCAGGTGCTTGACGGTGCCGCGGATATCGTCCTTGTCGAACATCGCCTCGGCGTAGTCGAGCCGCGCACGCAGCACGGCCCATTCGAACACGCGTGAATCCATCTTGCGATACATGCCGGAGATACGGATGCGTTGCGAGACCAGCCGCGCACAGAGTTCCAGATGCGAGAAGTGGCCGCCAACCAGCAAGACGCCCTTGCCCTGCGCGCGCGCAGCTTCCAGGTGCTCAAGCCCTTCGATGGTCATGGGCACGCGGGAGATCGCGCGTTCGCTGCCCATCCAGCCGAGTGCGAACTCCATCATCATCAGGCCGATATCCCGCAGGTGCGCATTCACTAGCGCAGCCTGTTCGGTTTTTGAAAGCTCGGGGAAGCACAGGGCAATATTCGCCTCGGCGATATGTCGGCGCGGCGAAGGTACGCGTTGCACGAGCGCGCCCAGCAAGCGGCCAAGTCCCATCAGCAGCGGACGCGGCAGGTGGGCAATGACCCAGATCGCACCGACGCCCAGCCACGCCGGCCATTGCAGCGGTGCGAGCAGGGAACGGGAAAAAGGGGGGCGGGGCATGCCTGGCATCGCCGGCATTGTAAGGAACAACCCAAAACGAGGCGAGCAACGCGCGCTGTGGGAGGAGGCTGACCCAGCGTGGCGGTCGGGTTGCCAAGGCAAGTCGATATACTGGCGCACCGGATTCAAGGGCAAGTCGTTTGCGCTACCTCTACACCCTGGCCATGTACCTGGTGATGCCGCTGGTCATGCTGCGCCTGATGACGCGTGGCGTGCGCTACGGCGACTACCACAAGCGATGGCGCGAGCGCTTCGGCTTCTTTCAGGGGCCGCGCATTCGCGAGAGCCTGTGGGTCCATGCCGTATCGGTGGGCGAGGTCAATGCCGCCGAGCCCTTGATCAAGGCGTTGCGCGCGCGCCATCCGAACGCACCGCTGGTCGTCACCACCGTGACGCCTACCGGTTCCGAGCGTGTGCGCCAGCTGTTCGGCGACAGCGTGTTCCATGTCTACCTGCCCTACGACCTGCCGTTCGCAGTAATGCGCTTCCTGCGGCATGTGCGGCCGCGCCTGGCCGTCATCGTCGAAACCGAGATCTGGCCAAACCTCTACCTCACCTGCCAGCGTCGTGGCATTCCCTTGATGATCGCCAACGCGCGCCTGTCCGAGCGCTCCCTGCGTGGGTACCGGCCGTTGGGTCGCCTCGTGCGTGAGGCCCTCGGATGCGTGCGCCTGATTGCCGCGCAGTCGCGCAAGGACGCCGAGCGGTATCGCCTGCTCGGCGCCCATCCCGACCGGCTGGTCGTGGCAGGCAACATGAAGTTCGACATGCCCGTGCCCTACGACGCCGA
>DASXND010000443.1:0-7470 GCA_036495265.1 Dyella sp. | reverse complement strand
CAGCCGACACATTCGCGCACTGGAGGGCGAGCTGGGCGTCGCCCTGTTCCAGCGCCAGGGACGAGGGCTGGCACTGACGCCGTCGGGGCAACGCTTGCGTGACACCAGCACGGCCGCGTTCGCGCAGCTACGCGAAGCCTGTGACGACCTGCGTCAGGGCGCCGCGCAGTCGCCGTTCGTGCTCGGCTGCCCGGTCAGCCTGCTGGCGCGCTGGATGATTCCGAGACTCGACCGGCTGATGGCCGATCTGCCTGAACTGGCACTTCATCTTCGTCCGCAGGAATCATCCTTTGATGAAACGTTGGGCGGGCTCGATGCCGCCCTGCTGGCGGGCGAACCTCCGTGGCCGGCAACGTGGCAAGTACATCCGTTATCGCGCGAATCCATCGGGCCCGTGGCGAGCCCACGGTACGCAAAAAAGCATGGTCTTAGCCCAGGCAAACCCGAGGCGCTGCTGCAGCTGACGCTGCTGCACACGCTATCGCGACCCAAGGCGTGGTCGAACTGGGCGCAAAGCACGGGGTTACCGAACGATAAACTCAGCCTCGGCGAAGGCTATCCGCACCTCTATCATCTGATCGAGGCCGCCGTGGGCGGGCGTGGCGTCGCCATCGCCCCCGCGCCGCTGGTGGCGGACGACCTGGCGAACGGGCGCCTGATCGCGCCATGGGGTTTTCAGGAAACGGCCGCGCAGTGGGTACTGGCAACACCGGCCAGGGCATCGGCTACGCGCGCGGCAGAGCTGGCGACTTGGCTGAAAGCCGAGTTTGCAGCACGCTCCCCTGCGGAGAGCGGCGCGGGGTGAGCGCTTAGCCTCGCCACAGGTTGAATCGAGCCGGCTTGCGCCGAATTCCTGCGATCGATGCGCCCCCTGGCCAAGCTATCCTCAGTCAGGCAAAGGCACGCCATTCAGAGGTAACGCCGGATCCTTTCCAGCAGCTTCCCCGACTGCTCCGCATCCAGCTCGCCCAGCCAGCCACGGCGCGCCTCTGGAATATGCGCGGCAGGGTCCTCGTCGCCGAATACATAGTGATCGAGCAACTCGCGCCATGCCGCGCGCTCGGCGGCCGGCAGCGATTTGAACAGCAGGATGCAATGCAGCAGCCCGCCCAGGCGGGTCTGCGGTACCAGTCCCGCGCCCTGCTCCTTCCGCCACCAGTAATTCACCAGCGCGTTGAGCTTTCCCAGCGAGGTCACGTGATGCCACCACATGGGCGGTATGTAGATGGCGTCACCCGGTGCCAGATCGGCCACCTGTGCTTGGGCAAGCGCCAGCTTGAGGCGCGGGAAACGCGGGTCTTCGGGCCGGTCCAGCCGAGCCATGCTGATGGCGGCACCGGTGGGCGCGAAATCCAACGGCCCCACGTAGAGGTTGCGCACCTGCTCGGGCGCAAACAGCGTAAATCGCCTGCCGCCGCATGCCACGCAGGCGATGTTATGGAATTCGTCGAAGTGGGCCGGCGTGGTCACC
Source organism: Dyella sp. (assembly GCA_036495265.1). Taxonomy (GTDB): domain Bacteria; phylum Pseudomonadota; class Gammaproteobacteria; order Xanthomonadales; family Rhodanobacteraceae; genus Dyella. Next base: position 5,999 of record DASXND010000443.1, on the reverse strand, counting down.
TGATTGCCGATCCACACGCGCGGCTTGATCGCCGTATCGAGAAACGGGACCGCATGATCCTCCAGCAGGCCCGGCAAGCAACCCGCCACGGGCGCGCTCTGCATGGCCAGGCCAGGCGCGTTGTCCTGTTGAGCCAATTGCAGCAAGCGCTGCAGCCCCTGGGTAACGGAAACGCGGTGATGGCTGAAATTGAACGCCTCGCCATCGGCACGATAACCGACCACTCCCTCTTCTTCCGGAGGGATGAGCAACGCATCGACGATCGTACCGTTGTCCAAGGAGGCAAGTCGGGACGCGAACGCCTGGTTCGATTCGCCGGCAAGGGCAACGATGGGCCAGTGCTTGACCAGCCCCCGGATAACGAGAGGACGTTCCCGGCTGACTATCTGGTCCAGCGCATCGGCCTGGCCGTCGTAGCGAAACTCTTCAATCGGTGCTGGCATGGGGGGCTCAGGGCAGAGGGACGATCAACGCCGCATGCTAGCGTGCCGTCTGCCGGCCGTCATCGAAGCACGCTGGCATTGGCACGCGGAACGATCAGCCGCGGAGGAAAGGCCTGCTCAGCTGGCGTCCGCCCAACGCACGGCGTGAATGAAGTCCGCCATTTTTTGCGGATCCTTGATGCCTGGCGCCGATTCGATGCCGCTGGCTACATCCACCGCCCAGGGACGGGCGATACGGATGGCTTCCGCCACATTTCCTGGCGTGAGCCCGCCAGCGAGCGTCAGCGGCTGCGGCAGGTCCTTTGGCATTAGCGACCAGTCGAATGCCTTGCCGCTGCCGCCCGCCTCGCCGAGGCCGTGTCCATCCAGCAGCAGGCCAGCCGCGCCGGGATACGCACGCAGCTGTGGCAGCGAAGTGACGCCGGCGCCCATCGCAATGGCCTTCAGGTAGCGCCAGCCGAACTGGGCACACCAGTCGTCACGCTCGCTGCCATGGAACTGCAGCAGGTCGGGTTGCACCGTGTCGATAGCCTCCTGGACCAGTCCCGCGTCGTCGTCCATGAACAGCGCCACGGTCGAAACAAACGGCGGCAGAGCCTGGCGGATGGCGCGTGCCTGCTCGAACGACACCTGGCGTTTGCTGCGTGCGGTAAACACCAGGCCGATGGCATCCGCTCCCAGCCGTGCGGCCAGCAGCGCATCCTCGACGCGGGTCATGCCGCAGCACTTGATGCGCGTCATTGGCTCACCTCCGCCGGCAAACCCCAATGGGCTTCGTAACGTGGACCGAGAAACGTCAGGCCCGAGGCCAGGGCAGTCGGGCCGGCGACCTCGCGGCTGCGTCCGGCCAGCAGCTCGCCCATCCACGAAGTCGGCTGCTCGCCGCGCCCGATCGGCAGCAGCGAGCCGACGATGTTGCGCACCATATGATGGAGGAACGCATTCGCCTCGATCTCGATGATGACCTGCTCGTCCTCGCGTCGCACGCTCACCGCCAGCACCTGGCGCCGCGGATGCGCGGCCTGGCAGGACATCGCGCGGAACGCGCTGAAATCATGTTCACCGAGCAAGGCCTGCGCGGCGTCATGCATGCGCGAGGCATCCAGGGGCAAGCGCTCCCAGGTCACGTAGCGCGCTTCCAGCGCGGCGCGGACCTGCCGATTGAGGATGCGATAGCGATAACGCCGGCTGCGCGCGGAAAAACGCGCGTGGAACGCCTGGTCCACTGGCTGGGCCCACAACACGGCCACGCTGGACGGCAGGTTGGAGCAGCCACCAAGCACCCAGCTGCGCGGATCGCGCTGTACTTCGGTATCGAAATGCACCACCTGGCAACGGCCATGCACGCCGGCGTCGGTGCGCCCGGCACAGGTCACCTCGACCGGCTGGGCGGCCACGAACGACAGCGCCCGCTCCAGCGCACCCTGCACGGTTTCGCCGTGACTCAGGCGCTGCCAGCCGGAGAAGTCGGTGCCGTCGTACTCGATACCCAGGGCTAGTCGCATGAAGAAACCGACACGTAAAAACGGAAGCGCACTAGGTTAGCAGGCCCTAAACGCACTCGGGCCGGCTAGGCCGGCTTCAAACGCACTCGGGCCGGCAAAGGCCGGCCCGAGTGGACATCACGTCCGTGGTGATGCAGGTTTCAGTGCAGGCTGTCGAGCAGGCGCTTGGCCACGTCCTTCTGCATCTGTGAGCCTTCGTGCATCACTTCCTCGAGCATGGCCTGTGCGCCATCGGGATCGCCCATGTCGACGTAGGCGCGGGCAAGGTCAAGCTTGGTATCGATCGGGTCGTCGCTGAGCTGGCCCAGCTCATGCTGGGATTCCTGGGCCGTCATGTCCTCCGCCGGCTCAGTGAACTGCCAGGTCGAAGCATGATGTGTCTCGAGCTCTTCCTCGACATCCTTGCCGGCGATCACGGCCTCCGACTCATGCGCAGCCGCCTTCGCGGCGCCATGCGCCGGGCGCGGCGTCAGGTCAAAGTCAAAGTGATACTCGCTGACCTTGTGATTGGCCGCATGCTGCGGGAGCGGCGGTGGCTCGTCCGCCTTGTGCTCATTGACGTAGCTGTCCAGGTCGAAATGATGCAGGGCATCGTGCTCGTCCTTACCGCGCGGGGGCCGCGGTGCAACGGCCGCGAACAGCGGGTGCTCCGGCACCAGGTCCTCGCCCATGTGCACGACGTCCTGCCATTCCGGTTGCTGTGCATCGGCGATATGGGCGTGCATGGCCTCGGCCGCCGCCTCGAAATGTTCGACGTCGCGGCGAACGTAATAGAGGCTCACCAATTCCAGGTGCAGGCCGACATCGTCCGGGTGCTCAGCCAGCTGATCCAACAGTTCGTCCTGATCCAGATCGGGGCCATCGTGCCCTGGCTGCGGCACGGTGCCGAAGTGATCGGCCAGCGACGAAGCGCCGCTTGCTCCAGCCACGGCCGACTTGCGACTACGCCCACGCATGGCGAGCAGGAGCAGCCCGACCACCGCAACCGCACCTGCGCCCCAGGCCCAGGTCTGCATGTACCAGGGATCTTCCTCAGCCACCGGGGCCGCTTTGACCACAGGTTTGACGACCGGCTTGGCCGGGGCTGGCTTCGCGACCACCGGCGCAGCACTGGCCTGCGCTGCGCTAGTGCTTGCGGCAGGCGCTGTAGCGGCGTGCATGGCGTCGGCCTGGGCGGGCTGCGCCGTGGATGCGTCGGCCTTGACCACGGTCTCGGTGGTGGCCGCCTTGGCGGGTGCACTGACCGGCGCACTGGCTACCGTCGCCGCGGCGGCCGGCTTGGCGGCCATGGCTTCAGCGGGTGCGCCGGCCACCTTGCGAGCGTCGGCCAGCTTGTGCTGCAGCTCGGCGATCTCATTGTCCTTGAGCGAAAGCAGGCGCTCGTTCTTGCTGTTGATGTCTTCCAGGTCTTTCAGGCGCGCCTTCAACTCGTCGCCCTGCTTGGTCAGCGTGGTCAGCGACTCCTGGCTGCGCAACAGATCCTGATGCAGGGCAGCCATGCCCTTCTCGGCCTTCTCACCCTTGCCCCCGCGACCGGCGGCGCTATCGGCGCCCTCCTTGGCCGGGACCAGCGCCAGGCGATCGCCGGCAGGTGCCGTCGCCGTGGGAGCGGACGACGCATTCGCGCGCGTGCCGGCATCGGCCACGGTTGTCGGCGTGCGCGCGGCGCCCGAGCGCCAGTCGCCGTTCTGCCGACGAACCTCGGCCATCGCAGCGGCCAGGGCGGTGGCCTGTGCATCCTCGCGGGACGGCACGCGCAGCACCGCGCCCGTCTTCAGGGCATTGATGTTGTCGCGGTAGAAGGCATCCGGGTTGGCCTGCTTGAGCGCCAACATCATCTGGTTGACGTCGACGCCATCGGGTGCGGTTTCATGCGCAATTCCGGTGAGCGTCTGGCCGCTTTCGACCGGGCCAAAGCTGCCAGCAGCGGCGGCACGTGGCGCCGGCGCCGGTTTGGCAGGCTTCGCGGCGGGCGCGGGCGCCGGTGCGGCAGCCGTGCTCTGGCTAGCAACCGCAGCCGGCGTTGCCGCTGCGGCGTGGCGCGAGGGCTTGGCGGCAGCCTGCGCGGGTGCATGCGTGGCAGGCACGCTGGCGGCCGAATTCGGCGGATCGAGCAGGATGGTGAATTCGCGCAGGCTCTTGCCCGCGCCGTTATTCACCTCGACCAACAGGTCGAGATAGGGGTCGTTCACTGGCGCACTGCTGGTGATACGGATGACTTTCTTGCCGTTGGCTCCGTCCACCACGGCAAATTGCAGCGGAATGGTCGGGCCGGCAGCCACGCCGGCAGTCGCCGCATCCTGCGCCGACGCCAGTCGCGCGGTGAGGTTCTGCAGTTCAGCCGGACTCTCGGGGTTAACCGGTATCTCGGCCAGCAAGGGCTGCCCCAGGGCTGACTTCACCTGGATTTGGCCCAGTTCCAGTGCCATTGCCTGGCTGCTGCCCAAGGCAAGCGCCATTAGCATCGACAGCTTCAACGAACGATTCATCGCGTATTCCCCCGAACAACCCCGTGACGTTTCTTATCGGCTTACCGCTTGACGGTAGCACCCGGAACGAGGCGTCACTTTAGTTAGGTACAGGCCAATCAACAATAGCGCTGGCCAATGCTTACGACATCTTGCTACGGTTTGTTCTTGCTTGGAAAGGCGCCCCGAAGCGCCCCGCCGACTTAAGGATGAGCGCCCCCCTGTGGCGCGCCCTTGAGTGCCTTGAGTTGTTGCTCCAGGTCGGCAATAGCCTGATCCTGCTGCTTCAGTTTCGCATCGTTCTGGTGCGTGCGCGATTCTTCCCGCTCAACGCCATTTTGCAGCTGGTGGACCTTGGCCGCCTGGGCGGCAATCGCGCGGTCTACCTGTTTCGGGTCCTTCGCCGGACCCGCCGCCTCCTGCACATCGGCCGCCCGGACCGGCGCAGCAAGCGCCAATACACACCACGCCAACCCGGACAGCAAGCCTTTCATTACAGATAATCCTCGATCAGCAATTCGGCGATCTGCACGGCGTTGAGTGCCGCGCCCTTGCGGATATTGTCCGCGACGATCCACAGGTCCAGGCCGCGCTCGTGCGAAATATCTTCGCGAATGCGCCCCACGAAAACCGGATCCTTGCCCGCGGCGTCGGTCACCGGCGTCGGATAACCGCCCGCCTTGCGCTCGTCCATCACCACCACGCCGTCGGCCTGCTCCAGCAAGGCACGCGCCTGTTCCGCCGTGATCTTCTCGCGCGTCTCCACGTGCACGGCTTCGGCGTGGCCATAGAACACCGGCACCCGCACCGCCGTCGGGTTCACCTGGATGGTGTCGTCCTCGAGAATCTTGCGCGTCTCCCACACCATCTTCATTTCTTCCTTGGTGTAGCCGTTGGGCTGGAAGTCGTCGATATGCGGAATGACGTTGAAAGCGATCTGCTTGGAGAATTTCTTGAGCTCGACATCCTGGAAACTGAGCATCGCCGCGGTCTGCTTGCCCAGCTCTTCCATGCCGCTGCGACCGGCGCCGGACACCGACTGGTAGGTCGCCACGTTGATGCGCTCGATGCCGGCGGCACGGTGGATGGGCGCCAACGCGACCAGCATCTGCATGGTCGAGCAGTTTGGGTTGGCGATGATGCCGCGGTTAGTGTATTCGGCGATGGCGTGCGGGTTCACCTCGCTCACCACCAGCGGAATGTCGTCCTGGTAGCGGAATTCGGAGGTGTTATCGATGACCACGGCACCCGCCGCCGCCGCGCGATGCGCATGCTCCCGGCTTACCGAACCGCCGGCCGAGAAGAACGCAATGTCGACGCCGTCGAAATCGTAATCGGCAAGATTGCGCACGGTGACCGATTTGCCGTCGAAGACGATTTTCTCGCCCGCGGAACGCTCGCTGGCCAGCGGCACCAGCTCGCTGACCGGAAATTCACGCTCGGCCAGGATCGCCAGCAAGGTTTCACCCACGGCGCCTGTCGCGCCAACCATCGCCACCTTGTAACTGCTCTTCTTGCTCATATTCCGCTATCAGGTAGGAGTAATCGGAAAACCGTCCGACGGCGCCGATCTCCGCATTAGC
>DASXND010000442.1:0-4951 GCA_036495265.1 Dyella sp. | reverse complement strand
GGGGGCGTTTTGCGTTACTGGCGGAGAGGGTGGGATTCGAACCCACGGTACGCTTACACGTACGCCTGATTTCGAGTCAGGTACATTCGACCACTCTGCCACCTCTCCAAAAACGGTGCGTGTGGTCCACGCGAGCCGGCAATGTTACGCGGTGCGGTGCGCGCTGACAACTGGTTTGGCGATGTCGGCGCTAACGAACTTATTGCAGGGCCACTCCCCAGCGGTCGTTGCGGGGCAGGTAGTGGTTTGCGGGGTCGAGCGACACCGCGACGCGGGTGGCGCGGCCGGTGATCTCGTGGCGGGGGAAGAAGCCGAAGTAGCGCGAATCGGCGCTGTTGTCGCGGTTGTCGCCAAGCAGCAGGTATTGGCCGGCGGGAACGATGACGGGACCAAAATCCTTGCTATGACCCGCTTGGGCGATCGACCAGCGCACGGGGTGATGCATGGCGCCCACGTTTTCCATGGCGTACCGCGCAGGATCCTCGCGATCGTCGCGAATGCCTTGAACCGCGATGGGTTCGTAGCTGGCGGGCTGGCCGTTGATGTACAGGTGGTTCTGCTGGAGCGTGATCTCGTCGCCGGGCACGCCAATCACCCGCTTGACTAGCCGTTCGTCGGCGCCGGCGGAGTCCAGCACCACAATGTCGCCACGTTGTGGGTCGGCACGATGGATCAGCGAGATGTGGGTGAGCGGCAGGCGCAGGTCATAGGCGGCTTTGTCGACCATGATGCGGTCGCCGATGCGGATGGTCGGTTGCATCGAGCCGGTGGGAACCACGTTCCAGTCGGCAATGGCGCTGCGGAAGATCACCATGCACAGCATGAAGGTGATGAAGCCCCTGTTGCGCGAGAGCAGACCCACGATGGCGCGCATGCTATTCCCTTTGGCAGTGACGGTACGGACGGGCGGCGGATCGATGGATGAGACTTTAGTGTTGCGCCAAAGTTTCCGCCGGGTGTCGTGATGGGCGTGTAGTCGCTGTGCGCCGTCCTTGGCCAGCGCGCTGGCCATAAAGAAGGGCGGTGTTGCCACCGCCCTCTCGAGTCACGACCTCGGCTTTAGGCTGATTTTTTGCGCTTGGCCAGGCGCAACCAGGTATCGACCACGGTGTCGGGGTTGAGCGACACCGACTCGATGCCCTGGTCCATCAGCCACTCGGCCAGATCCGGATGGTCCGACGGACCCTGACCGCAGATACCGATGTACTTGCCCTTTTCGCGAGCGGTCTGGATAGCCATCGCCAGCAGCTTCTTCACGGCCGGGTCGCGCTCATCGAACAGGTTCGCCACGATGCTGGAATCGCGGTCCAGCCCCAGGGTGAGCTGGGTGAGATCGTTGGAGCCGATCGAGAAGCCGTCGAAGATCTCCAGGAACTCGGCGGCGAGCAGGGCGTTGGAGGGGACCTCGCACATCATGATGATCTTGAGGTCGTGCTCGCCCTGCTTGAGACCGTTCTTGGCCAGCACCTCGATCACTTTGCGGCCTTCGCCAAGCGTGCGCACGAAGGGAATCATCACCCAGATGTTGTCCAGGCCCATCACTTCGCGCACGCGCTTGACCGCCTTGCACTCCAGCCCGAACGACGCCGCGAAACCTGGATCGACGTAACGGCTGGCGCCGCGGTAGCCGATCATCGGGTTCTCTTCGTGCGGCTCATAGCGCGAGCCGCCGATCAGGCCGGCGTACTCGTTCGACTTGAAGTCGGACAGGCGCACGATCACCGGCTTCGGATACACCGAGGCGGCGATGGTGGCGATGCCCTCGGCCAGGCGGTCGACATAGAACGACACTGGGTCGGCATAGCCGGCCATGCGCTCGTCGATCTTCTTCTTGGTCTCGGCATCCTGCTTGGCGTATTCCAGTAGCGCCTTCGGATGCACGCCGATATGGCTGGCAATGATCATTTCCAGGCGGGCCAAGCCGATGCCGGCATTCGGCAGCATGGCGAAGTCGAAGGCGCGCTCGGGGTTCGCCACATTCATCATGATCTTCAGCGGCGCTTCGGGCATGTCGCCCAGATCCGCGGTGACGCGATCGAACTTCAGCTTGCCCTGGTAAATCATGCCGGTGTCGCCTTCCGCGCAGGACACGGTGACTTCCGTGCCGTCGGGAATCACGTCCAGGCCATTACCGGTACCGACCACGGCCGGCACGCCCAGCTCGCGGGCGATGATCGCCGCGTGGCAAGTGCGGCCGCCGCGATTGGTGACAATGGCGGCAGCGCGCTTCATCACGGGCTCCCAATCGGGGTCGGTCATGTCAGCGATCAGCACGTCGCCCGGTTCCACCTTGCTCATGTCAGCGAGCGAGCGAATCACGCGGGCCCTGCCGGCGCCGATCTTCTGGCCGATGGCGCGGCCTTCGGCCAGCACCTTGCCCTTTTCGTTGAGGTGGAAGCGCTCGAGCTGGGTGGCCTGCGTACGCGACTTCACCGTTTCCGGGCGCGCCTGCACGATGTAGAGCTTGCCGGTGTTGCCGTCCTTCGCCCACTCGATGTCCATCGGGCGACCGTAGTGCTGCTCGATGATCAGCGACTGGCGAGCAAGCTCCTGCACGTCTTCATCATGGATGCAGAACTTGCTGCGCAGCTCGACCGGGGTATCTTCGATTTTCACGCGCTCGCCCGGTGCACTGGAATAGACCATGCGCAGCTGCTTGGCGCCGAGATTGCGGCGAAGCACGGCGGGTTTGCCCTGCCTGAGCGTGGGCTTGAACACGTAGAACTCATCGGGATTGACCGCGCCCTGCACGACCATCTCGCCCAGGCCGTAGCTGCCGGTGACGAAGACCACGTCACGGAAGCCGGACTCGGTGTCCAGCGTGAACAGCACACCGGAGGCGCCAACATCCGAGCGCACCATCAGCTGCACGCCGGCGGAAAGGAACACGTCCTCGTGCTTGAAGCCCTGATGCACGCGATAGGCGATGGCGCGATCGTTGTACAGCGAGGCGAAGACTTCCTTCACCTTGTGCAGCACGTCCTCGATGCCGACCACGTTGAGGAAGGTCTCCTGCTGACCGGCAAACGACGCGTCCGGCAGATCTTCGGCGGTTGCGGAGGAACGCACGGCGACGGCGATATTGTCCGAGCCGGCGTCCTTGCACAGCTTGATGTAAGCGTCGCGGATGGCCAGGTCGAGCTCCGGCGGCAGCGGCGTCTCGGTGACCCACTCACGAATTTCCTTGCCCGCTGTGGTCAGCGCCTCGACGTCGTCCACGTCCAGCGTCGCCAGGCGTGCCTGGATGCGCTTGGCCACGCCGCTCTTGTCGAGATACTGCTGGAACGCATCGGCGGTGGTGGCGAAACCACCAGGCACGGACACGCCGAGTTTGGCGAGATTACCGATCATCTCGCCGAGCGACGCATTCTTGCCGCCGACCTTAGCCAGGTCGGTCATGCGCAGCGTATCGAGCCAAAGCACCAGGTCGTTCAAAGGAGTCTCCTTAAAGAGCTCGTAGGTTTTCAAGGTCATCGGTGGCGCGGCTGGCCAGAAACCGGGCTACAAAGAACTGGTATTGTCCGCTGTCGATGGTGCGGAGCACAAGAAGACCATTACGGGCAAAACCCACGCCAACTGCATACCAGTCAGGCACGGCTCAAGCAAAGACAGGCTTTTGGTGTTGCGCTAAGGTGGACGCCAGGAACAGTCAGGGACATCGGGTTACCTATGCAGCGCACGGTTTTTTACATCTCCGATTCCACTGGTATTACGGCCGAGACGATCGGTAACAGTATTTTGGCCCAGTTCGAAGGGGTTCAGTTCGAAAAGCACCGTTTGCCCTTTATCGATGACGCCCACAAGGCGGAGGCAGCGGCGCTACGAATCAAGACCCGCTACGCGCAGACCGGGCAACGGCCGATCGTGGTGAACACCATGGCGTCGCGCGATCTGTGCGAAATCGTGGGCGGAAGCGGCGCGCTCATGCTGGATGTGTTTGCGCCATTCATCGGGCCCCTCGAAGACGAATTGGGCGCCATGCGCTCCGGCATGGTCAACCGCTCGCATGGTCTGGTCGACTTCGACAAGTACGAGGCGCGCATCAATGCGACCAATTACGCGTTGTCGCATGACGACGGCCTCGATGTGGACTATGCCCAGGCCGACCTGATCCTGGTCGGCGTGTCGCGTTCGGGCAAGACGCCCACTTGCCTTTATATGGCCTTGCATTACGGCGTCAGCGCCGCCAACTATCCGTTGACCGATGACGATCTGGACAAGCTTGAGCTTCCGGTGAGGCTGCGCCCCTACAAGGACCGCCTTTTCGGTCTCACCATCGATGCGCAGCGACTGGCGCAGATCCGCGAGCAGCGGCGCGCCAATAGTCGTTATGCCACGCTGGAGCAATGTCGCTGGGAGTTATCGCAGGCCGACAAGCTGATGCGCCGCGAGGGGATTCCCAACCTCAACACGACGCACGTCTCCATCGAGGAGATTGCGAGCAAGATCTTCGACCGCTTCGGTATCGAGCGGACTATGTTCTAGAGCATGAGGAGTTCCTGTTGCCCATGAGTGCCGTACTGGATAGTCGCAACGCCTTGCTGCCTGGACGCTTCGGCTTCCTGATGGGGCTGTATGCGGAGAACTATCACCGGTTGGCCAAGCTGTTTGCGCCGCAGGAGCTGCCGCCGGGTTTCTATGTGTCCAGCGTGGACGATGGACTCGACGTGCGCCTGCAGATCCAGGAGCGGCATCCCTATACCCTGGAACTCGAGCTCACCTACAGCTTTGTCGACGCCCATACGGGCCAGCCGTCGCCTTCGGCACAGCTGCGCATGTACACCGATGCGCACGTGGCCGAGGCGCTGCATTGCCATCCGGGACGGCATCTATGGCAGGTATTGGGGCCCTTTCCACCGGCACACACGGTGCTGCAGCATCGCTTGCGCATGAACGGCTTCCTCTCGCGCTGGCTGGAGTACCTGGCGGAGCAGGGACATTCCAAGGGGAC
>DASXND010000441.1:0-3125 GCA_036495265.1 Dyella sp. | reverse complement strand
CCAACGCCTGCCTGCAAGACGAAAAGGACTTTTATTGGTGAAACGGTGCTGCACCTGCTATTCCCGTAGTTAAGCCCTTTAAGTGTGCTTTGTTTCGGGAGAACAGCAAGTGAACTCTTCGTCATCATCGATGAGACTGATCCTGCGTTCTGGATCGCGCCGGTATCAGGAACCATCAGGAACGTGCAGAGTGCGTCCGGTCGCAAGCCGGCCAGCGATGTCCCATCGCAAGTAAACCTCCCGTCGGCAGCACATGAACGCTTCAAGAGTCTGTCTAGGCGTGTCGATTCGACGCTGCCGGCGAGCGCGCGCATAGCGTGTGTGCGCTGCCTTCAGCTTGATTTGGCAACGCCGGCCTACCGGTCGCGGGTGACTTCCACTGGCGCCGCATCCCCCGCCTTCTGCGCCAAAGGCAAGGCATCGGTCACCAGATGCAGCAGGAATCGGCCGGGCTGTTCCTGCATCATCATGTGCGCCGAGTCAGCGAACGAGACCAAGCGCTTCGATGGCGCCTGGATACGCTCGAACCATTGTTCCGCCAGTTCGTGCGGCGTGGTGTAGTCGTGCTGCCCCACGTACACGATGACCGGGCACTCGAAATGCGTCGTGTGGTCGAAGTCGACGGCGAACAGCGATGGCAGAAGGTGGTCCAACGAGAACAGGCTACCCTTGCCGATGGCGTCGAGATCCTGTTGGCTGTAGTCGGGCGAGAGCTTCTCCACATCATCTTCGAACTGGTAATCCTTGCGGCCATAGGCGAGCCCGCCGTAGTACATCTCCCATTTGCTGCGCATGCCGATGCTGTCGAGCGTCAGCTTCGTGCCAGGGTACGGTGCGATGGATTGCAGCTCGCGCACGGCCTTCTCATTGCCCTGTGCCTTCGCCTGTTGCAAGGCGAAGGCGTAACCCAATTCTTCATTGCGGCGCCCGTTCACCACCTGTCCCACCGAGATATAGGCGTAGAACCAGTCCGGGTGCTGCTGCGCCAGATGCACGCCCAACACAGAGCCCCAGGAGTGCCCAAGCAGGAAGATCTTTTCCTTGCCGAAGCGCTGACGCAGGTACTGGACCACCTCCGCGGCATCGTTGACCTGGCCTTGCACGCTCATGCCTGGCGCCATCGCCTCTTCGCTATTGGCCCGATAGGTCTTGCCGGCGCCTCGCTGATCCCACTGCACCACCGTGAAGTAGTCCTCCCAGGGCGTCTGGAACGTGTACGCCTCCGGCATGGCCGGAGAGGCCGGGCCGCCGTGCAGGAACAGCAGGATCGGATTGCGCCGATCCTTGCCTCGAATCGACAGCCATTGATCGATGCCACCAATGCGCACCTTGATCATTTCGTCGACGCCTTGAGGCGAAACGATCTTGCGATTGCTCTCAAGTATCCGCGTGACCTCGTCGCGCGACATCATGGACGACTTGCCCTGGGCGGGCGCCGCCGCCGTACTTGCCACGTCGGCAGGTGCCGCCACAGACGAGGCATCAACCGCCGCGATGCCCATGGCCCAGGTCAGCGCGAAGAGCAGGGAGGTGCGGAACATAGCCAAGGTAACTCTCCAAGTTCGGATTTTCGTCAACCCACTTGATGTCACCGAGTCTCGGTGACGGCAGGGAATGGCCGGTCGTGTCCATTCCGGAACACGGCACCGTTAGTCCACCTCACAGCAATCCGCATGCCAGCGACTCTTTAGCGGCCGAACCGAATCATTTCAAGCGCTTGCCGTTGCGCGACCGTTTCGCACCATCGTCCGCGGACAGGCTCACGGACGTCCGTGAGCACACGTTAGGGATGAAGTCCGATGGCAACGCTACGTCCCAGTTCGGCAAACAAGGCATCCCGCTCGGCAGCCGAGGCACGCGAGCCCATGAGGAAAGCGGCGACGATGACGGTGTGGCCGTCTGGCCAGGTGAGTATGCCGATATCGTTGTATGCACCGGTTTGGCCGTCCAGCGAACCCGAAGTGCCGGTCTTGTCGGCCAGGCGCACACCGCTGGGCAAGCCTGCCCTCAGCCGGCTGGGAATCGTCTGCGCGAACATCAGGCGTAGCACGTGTTGGGTCGATGTCGGCGACAGCAACTCGTTGAGCCAGAGTTTGCGGAGGAAGGCAACGGCGGCATCCGGCGTGCTGCGGTTGCGTGGATCGGCAAGAAACGCCTGCAAGCCACGCTGGTACCGGTCATGCGCCTGTTGCAGCGACTCGTTGGCTGGCAGGGCCTGTGCAGAATCGAGTGCGCTAAATACACGCCCTACCCCAGCCTCATCCAGATCCACACGCAGGCCATCGATCCCATGCGCACGCAGAAATGCGGTGACGACCTGCGGACCGCCGACGACCCGGATCAAGGCGTCCACCGCCGTGCTATCGCTTTCGCTCACCGCGGCCGTGAGCAACTGATCGACCGTAAACGTCATTTCCTCGCCGTGAAACTTGGCGCCGATCGAAGGCACCGCCGAACCCGACACAACGTCGGCGCGCTTGATGGTGACTTTTTGATCCAGCGACAACTCACCTTTTTCGATGCGAGATAGCACCGCGGCAGCCACCGGCGCCTTGAACACGCTCATCATCGGATAGGCCTGGTCTGCGTTGACCCGCCATTCGGCGCCCGATTGCAGATCAAGGACGGCGACGCCAAGAAGCCCTGGACGCGCACGCTGTGCCAGCGCCTCCAGCGTGTGCTGGAGGTCGACCTGCGTCACACCTGCTTGAGTGTTCTCAGCGGCGCTGACAGGCGTCGGCAGATATGCAAGCGCAAGATGGAGCACGATTGCAGCAACTACCGGAACACGAATACGCGGAAACCTCATCGGACACATCCTTGCAGATAGAGTTGGCAAGCTGACCAGTTTGCATACCGGGATGGCAAGCTTATGGCTTGTCCCTGACGATAAGGGGCTACTGGCACGCAAGGCACCATGGCTTTCGCGCCAGTACCGGAAACAGTAGAGCCTCAGTACGATGTCCGCTCGACTCCATGCCGGCATCCTCATGCTCATCGTCCACCACCTGAACAACTCCCGCTCCCAGCGCGTACTGTGGCTGCTGGAGGAACTTGGGGTGCCGTACGAGATCAGGCGCTATGAACGCGACAAAAAGACCATGCTCGCGCCACCCGAGCTTCGC
>DASXND010000440.1:0-4700 GCA_036495265.1 Dyella sp. | reverse complement strand
CCGCGGCCCTGGCCTATCTCACCAAGATCGGTTGCGATCATGCGCAGGGGCATTTTCTCGCTCCGGCACTCGACACCGAAAGTTTTGAGCATTACGCCATCGGCTTTGAGGTGGGAGCCACGCAATGAGGCAGGCGGTGGGCTGTGCCTGCCTGCTCGCGCTGTCGATGAGCCGCATGGCCGTGGCGCAGGACTTCAGCCTCCACGCCTATATCGATGGACGCCTCGTGGGCTTGGGTGAAAGTAGTAATGCGCTAACGGCCGCGATCAACTCGCGGCCACGTTCATGGCTGCGCTTCACCGGTGAAATCCTGCACATCCAGGGCTCGCGCTCGGCATTGCGCTCACTGGGACTGCCGACCCGCTATGCCGATACCCAGACGCAATTGGGCGTACGCCTGATCAATTGACGCAGGCTGCCCTGGTGTCAGTCGGCGACGTCGGCAATCAGGCGATCGAGCTCGGTCTTCAGCCACGCGCCATTCAGGCGCAGCCAGTCGCGCTGCTCGCGCCAGTCTGGAAAGATGCCTTCCACCTGCGCCCAGAAACGCGGCGCATGGCTGCGCACTTTCAGGTGGCACAGTTCATGGGCGAGCACGTAGCGGAGTGCGGCGGGTGGTGCGAGTGCGAGGGCGAGATCGAGATTGATGCGATCGCGCGTGTCCAGGCTGCCCCACAGACTTTTCATGGCGCGTATGCGCAAGGCCGTCGGCGCGAGACCGAGTTGCGGCACGTAGCCGGCGAGCCAGCGCGCCACGTCGCGACGCATTTGGGCTTCGAAGAAGGAGGCGAGCAAACCACGCGCCACCGGCACGGCGCGCGTGTGCGGGCGTGGAATCACCAGGGTGAGCGTGCCTTCGCCCACCTCGACACGCGGATACGGACCCTCCGCCCAATCCAGCTGCACAGTTTCGCCGCGCAAGGGAAACTCGGTGGGCACGCCCACGCGCAATGGCGGCAGCGGCTTGACGATGAGATGCAGCTCATCGAGCTTGCGCTCGAGCCAGTCGGCGTGATGACGAAGAAACGCCGACACCTGCGCTGGATGCGTGCCATGCGGATACGACAAACGTGCACCCTTGGGCGTCACGGTAAGACGCAAGCGACGCGCGCGCGGATGCGCGGCCTTGAGCACGCGGATCGTACTGCCGCTTGCGGTCGCCAGTTCCAGCCAATCGCCTTCAAGATGCTGCGTCATGTCCCGCCTGCCCTGCTGCTACCCGGCGTCCAGGCCGTTAGTTTCCCTTAGCTGATGTGGGGGAAGCATGCAGGCTTCGCAAGACGGGTCCATGACTGGCCTGTCGACCGCGAGAGGCTCCCAGCTGGACCGGAGGGCAAAAGCCCAATAGACAGAATAACTTAGCCCCTCCTGCCGCCCCCATTAAGGGCAGCAGGAGGGTTGAAGCCGGGTCAGCTCAGCCTTCGGCCGGGCGCGGCAGGCCAAACCATTCTTCCAGCTTGCCCAGCAGGCGTTCCAGCTCCAGCGTAAGCAGGGCAAAGCTGGCGTCGGCCTCGGCGGCGGCATCCTGGTGGCTGTCGCCCATCTCGTCCAGGACCACGTCGAGGAACTTCAGCTTGCGCACGATCAAGTCTTCGCCCAGCACAAAGCTCATGCGCTCATCGAAAATGAGACCAAGCTGGAATACCTGCTTGCCGTTGCGCAGGTGCTCCTTCACTTCCTCGCTGTCCAGGTCCTGGCGACGGCATTTGGCGATGGCACCCGTAGCGCTGGCGGGGTCGCGCAGCTCCACCTCGTCACCCAGGGTCAGGCCCGCCGGCGGGTTGCCGTTGGCGAGCCAGTCGGTCATGAGCACGCGCGGGCCTTCCTCAGGCGCCAGTGGCACGGCCGGAAAACTGCCCAGCGCCTCGCGGATCTGGGTCAACGCATTCTCAGCCGATTTGCGACTGGAGGTATCCAGCACCAGCCAGCCGTGCTTCCTGTCGACATAGGACTTCATGCGCGAACTGCGGATAAAGGCACGCGGGACCAAGTCGTTGAGCACGTCCTCCTTGATGCGCTTGCGCTCGCGCCCACCCACCTTACGGTCCTCTTCTTCGGCGATCTTCTGCACACGGCGATGAAGTTCGTCGTTTACCACCGAGCTTGGCAGCAGCTTGTCCTCGCTGCCCACGGTCACCATGGTGCAGGCGTTGACCACGTGGGTCAGCGCTGCCTCTTCGCCTCGACCCACGGGCGGCACAAAGCCCTTCGTACCCATTTCCAGGGGACCGCAGGGACGCAGACGATGCTCGGGCAACGCCTCGTCCAGGCGCTTCAGGTCTTCGGCAACGGCGGGGGAAAAGCGGAACAGCGTGAGGTTGCGAAAAAACATTCGGTATCCGGGTTTGGTTTCTTTGCCGTCATCCCATCAAGACTGGGATTCAGCGTCGTTATCGATGCGCAAAAGGCACTGGACCCCAGCTTGCGCTGGGATGACGGTGAGGTAGTGCGAGGGTTTACCGGCTGACGGCGGCGACGGCGTTTACCACCGTATCGAGGTTCGCACGGTTCAACGCGGCCACGCAGATACGCCCCGTGCCGACGGCGTAGATGGCGTATTCCTCGCGCAGGCGATCGACCTGGGCCTTGCTCAGGCCCGAGTACGAGAACATGCCCGCCTGCTGCTGGATAAAGCCGAACTGCGGTGCACTCGCGGCAGCGAGCTTCTCCACCATGCCAGCACGCATCGCGTGGATGCGCGCGCGCATCTCGCCCAGTTCCTGCTCCCACACCGCACGCAGCTCGGCGCTGTTGAGCACGCCGGCCACCAGTGCGCCGCCATGCGTGGCCGGACTGGAGTAGTTGGAGCGGATGGTGCGCTTGACCAGCGACTGCACGCGCAGCGTTTCAGCGCGATCCTTGCCCACGATGGACAGCGCGCCTACGCGCTCGCCATACAGCGAGAACGACTTGGAGTAGGAGTTGGCCACCACGAACGACTCGATGCCCGACTCGGCGAACAGACGCACCGCCGCGGCATCGGCATCGATACCCTTGTCGAAGCCCTGGTAAGCCATGTCGATGAAGGGCATCAGGCCGCGGTCTTTCACCAGCGCCACCACCTGCTTCCACTGCTCGACCGACAGGTCCACGCCGGTGGGGTTATGACAGCAGGCATGCAGCAGCACGATGCTGCCCGGTTCCAGCTTGCCGAGGTCGGCCAGCATGCCGGCGAAATTCAGGCCATGCGTCGCCGCGTCGTAATACGCGTAGTCGACGACCTCGAAGCCGGCCGAACTGAATACCAGGCGATGGTTTTCCCAGCTCGGATTGCTGAGGGCCACCTTGGCGTTCGGCAGCACATGCTTGAGGAAATCCGCACCGATACGCAGCGCGCCGCTACCGCCGATGGTCTGCGAGGTGGCCACGCGACCGGCGGCCAGCAGCGGCGACTCCGCTCCAAACACCAGCTTCTGGGTAGCCTGGTTGTACGCCGGCATGCCGTCGATCGGCAGGTAACCGCGCGGCTTGGCTTCCAGCGCCAGCGCCTGCTCGACGTCGCGCACGGCGCGCAGCAGGGGAATACGGCCCTGTTCGTCGTAATAAATGCCCACGCCCAAGTTGACCTTGCCCGGGCGGGCATCGGCCACATAGGCCTCGGAGAGCCCCAGGATCGGATCACCCGGGATCATTTCAACGGATGCAAAAAGAGACACGGCGCTACTCGATGGATGGGTTGAGGGGTTCACGACTCGTCCGGCGTACCGGCAAGCCACTCGTGCGCATCAGCGCGGGCAACACCTCCGCGCGCACCAAGCGCAGCGAAGTCAAACAGGCGGCGGTCAGCCAGTTGCGAGGGCGATACCTGCCCCAGCGCGCGGAAGACGTTCTCACTACGCCCCGGCTGCTGCTGTTCCCAGTCCTCCATCATGCGCCGAACCGCCTTGCGCTGGAGGTTTTCCTGCGAACCGCAAAGGTTGCATGGAATGATCGGGAATTGCTGCAGCGTAGCGTACTCCGCGATATCGCTTTCCCGGCTATAGGCCAGCGGCCGGATCACCACGTGGCGGCCATCGTCCGAGCGTAGCTTGGGCGGCATCGCCTTGAGCTGGGCCTGATAGAACATATTCAGGAAAAACGTGGCGAGGATATCGTCGCGATGATGGCCCAACGCGATCTTGCTGACACCGTTGTTGGCCGCCCACTGGTACAGCGCGCCGCGCCGCAGGCGCGAGCACAGGCTGCACATGGTCTTGCCCTCGGGAATCACGCGAGTGACCGTGCTGTAGGTGTCCTGCTCGATGATGTGGAAGGGCACGCCGCGCCCGCTGAGGTAGTCCGGCAGCACATGCGCGGGAAAGCCCGGCTGTTTCTGGTCCAGGTTCACCGCGATCAGCTCGAAGCGTACGGGGGCCTTGGCCTGCAATGACAGCAAAACGTCTAGCAAGGTGTAGGAATCCTTGCCGCCGGACAGGCAGACCATCACCTTGTCGCCGTCTTCGATCATGTTGAAATCGGCAATAGCCTGGCCCACCTGATGGCGCAGGCGCTTGGCCAGCTTGGCGGCCTCGTAATGCTGCTTGCGAGTGGAGTCGGGCTGGGCGGACATGATCTGGATCGAGCGGGTCGGCCTCCCATTGTAGCCGGCTGACCCCAGGGATACGCCGGTCCCTTCCTCGGTCCGTCGGCGGTACAATCAAGCATTATTTCCCAGCCGTCGCCCCCACATGCAGGTCCAGGACCAAGCCGAGATCGCCCAC
>DASXND010000439.1:0-6763 GCA_036495265.1 Dyella sp. | reverse complement strand
CCACCGTGGAACGCTCGCGATCGGTATCCTCGATGCGCAGCACGAATTCGCCACCACGGCGGCGCGCCTCCAGCCAGCAATAAAGTGCGGTGCGAGCACCGCCGATATGCAGGAAGCCGGTGGGACTGGGGGCAAAACGAGTGCGAACGGTCATCGGGTTTTCTTGGAATGTGCGGAGCGAAGCAATGGATTTTAGCCGATCTGGCCGATGGCACCGCACTCTTGCCTTGCTGGCGCTCGGTCTCGCCTGTGCGCTGCCGGTGTGGGCGGACGATGAACCCGGCTTCGATCGTCCCGGCCTCGGCTTTTCCACCAATCCGATGAACGCCGGCCAGTTTGGCTATGAACAAGGACTGCCCGATTGGAGCCTCAACAAAGATGGAGGCGTGACAAGCCGCCTGAGCACATTCGACAGTCTGCTCCGGTTGGGTGTCGGATCTGGCCTGGAGTTACAGCTTGGGGGATCGCCCTATAACAGCTTGCGACAAACTGGCGGCGGACTTGCCCAAACCAGTCACGGTCACGGAGATACCAGCCTGGGACTGAAATGGGCGCCGTATACCGGCAGCAAGGTGTGGGATTGGGGTCTGCTGGGCACGGTGGAATTCAACGACGGTGCGCCTGACTTTCGCAGCGAACAACGTGTCTACACCCTGGGCCTGGTGGTGGACCAAAAGTTCAGCGAGAAGGCCGACCTGAGTTACTTCGCGCAGTGGCAGCGTAGCGCCGGCAGGGACAATTTTCTGCTCGCTCCGGACTACAACTACCAGGTCAACGACTTGTTCGGTTTTTATATCGAAGCGGCCATGTTGCGCGATGCGAACCATCGCTACGGCAGCCAGGCAGGCGGCGGCATCACCTTCGCACCGTTGCCACGACTGCAGTTTGACAGCTGGTTTCGCCACCGCCTGGGCGGTCGCGCCGCCGAGTGGGAGGCCGGGCTCGGGGTAGCGATGTACTTCGGTCGCTGAGCGCCGCCGCAGCAGCCAACCCAAGGGGCGGCTTCGTCTCGACGAAGCCGCCTAAGCGACGCCTTACTTCACATGCACGGTGATCTTCGGCGAAATCAGCGGCGGGTCGAACGGAATGTGATTCTCGTCCGCCAGTTCCAGCTGCAAGGTGTGCGTGCCGGGTGCGAGCTTGAGCGCGGTTTCGGTCTGGCCGTTGCCGAAGTGCATGTGGTGCTCGTCCTTCGGAATCGGCTGACCGGCAGCCGGCATGTCGGTCACATCGACCAGCAGGTGATGGTGGCCGGTGCCTTCCTTCTTCACCCCAGCAGGCGCGACACCCATGCCCTTCAGGCCGAATACGACGGTGAATTCCTGGCCAACGGTCGCACCGTCTTTCGGCGAGACAATGTAGACCTCGGCACCGGCGGTGGCCTTCGTCACCGGCAGCCCCGGTGCATCGGCGGCGAAGGCACTGCAAGTCAGGGTGGCCAGGGCCAGAGCAAGCAACATGCGTTTCATCGACGTGTCTCCACGGTGACAGGTGCGGGCAGTGTACTCGCCCGAAGCGCCCTCAGCGCCCGCAGCGACTGCCCGGGACGACCGTCACGCGGTCGTCATACCGACGCCATGCCTCCGCAACGCCAAGGGTAGAACCTGCTCCGGGCCAGCAGACGGTATCTACCAGTGCGCATCGGCATTGTCAGCGAGACTTATCCACCCGAAATCAACGGCGTGGCACTGACCGTGCACAGCCTCGCCGCCGGACTTGCGTCGCAAGGCCACACGGTCGATCTGATCCGCCCCCGCCAACAACACCCCTTCGACGACGAACCGGGCATCACCACGCTCGAAGTACGTGGCGCCTCGCTACCCCGCTATCCGGGCCTGCGTTTTGGCCTCCCCGCGAGCAGCGCGCTGAGCGAACGCTGGACACGCCTGCGCCCCGACGCCATCTACGTCGCCACGGAAGGCCCGCTGGGCTGGTCCGCCGTGCGCACCGCCAAGCGACTTGGCATTCCCACCGCCACCGGCTTCCACACCCGCTTCGACACCTACGCCGACCACTACGGCATCGGCTTTCTTACCCCCGTGGTGAGGAGTTATCTGCGCCGCTTCCATCGCCGCGCGGCAGCCACCTTGGTGCCGACGGAGGCGTTGGCCAAGGAACTGGCCGCACTCGGTGTCGACACGGCACGCCTGCTTCGCCGCGCGGTCGACACCCAGCTCTTTCATCCGCGTTACCGCGATGTCGAACTACGCCGCAGCTGGGGCGTGGATGGCAACACGCCCGTGGTGCTGTACGTGGGACGCATTGCGCCGGAGAAGAATCTCGACCTCGCCGTGCGTACGTTCCGCGCCATCCAGCAACAGGTGCCCAAGGCACGTTATGTGTGGGTGGGCGATGGTCCCGCGCGCGCGGCGCTGCAGGCGGCCAACACGGATTTCATCTTTGCTGGTGTCCAACGCGGCGACGTGCTCGCACGCCATTACGCGAGCGCGGACGTGTTTCCCTTCCCCAGCCTCAGCGAGACGTTCGGCAATGTGATCCTCGAAGCGCTCGCCTCCGGCCTGCCCGTAGTCGCCTATGAGGAAGGCGCGGCCCGCGAACATCTGCTCAGCGGCCACAACGGCTATCGCATCGACATCGGCGACGAGAAAGCGTTTATCCAATCTGCCACCACTCTGGCCAGCAACGCGAGCCTGATTCGCCATATGGGGCGCGCCGCGCACGCCAGCATCGCCAACCTCTCGCCGAATGCAGTCATCGGCGAATTCGAAAATCTGTTGCGTGAACTGGCCCAGGAGCGCACTCATGAACGCCATGCCGCCGCTGCACACGCCTGAACTTCCCGCAGGTCCACGACTGGCGATTGACCGCCGCATGTGCGTGGCGGCCAATCGCTGGGGCACGCGCCGCGCGGTCGGGGTGTTCTTCGGCCTCATCAGCCGGCTCGGCGACGGTGTGTTCTGGTATGCGCTGATGCTGGTGCTGGCCCTGGTCGGCGGCCGTCACGGCTTGCTCGCGGCCGCGCAGATGGCGGTGACCGGACTGGCTGCCCTGTTGCTCTATCGCTTGCTCAAGCGCTGGACACGGCGGCCGCGTCCGTTTCGTTCCTGCCCGGGCGTCATCGCCCACGTGCCACCGCTGGACGAATTCAGCTTCCCTTCCGGCCATACGCTGCAGGCAGTGAGCTTCACCGTGGTGGCCCTCGCCTGGTATCCGGTGCTGGCCCCGTTGCTGCTCACCTTCACCGCCATGGTCGGCGCGTCGCGCGTGATCCTCGGACTTCACTATCCCAGCGATGTGCTCGCGGCTACGGTCATCGGCAGCGCACTCGGCGCGCTCTCGCTATGGCTGCTGCCACTGCACGCGTTGTTGACGTGATTCTCCGCACTGCGCATTCTGTTGCCAGTGCGTCGCAGTTCCTTTCAACTCAAGTGGATAGCACACCTATCCACAGGCTTTGCCCACGCGCATCCACACCGGCTGTGGAAAACACGCGACGCACCCGTCACCGACGCTCTCGCGCATGCTGGTCAAAACATCGTCAACGCGTCACAAGTATCTGTTGGCAAAGGCCACTTGCGCGCTTGTCCACAGGCTTACCCGAACGCCATCCACAATCGCTGTGGAAAACTCCGTAACAGCAGATGCCAGCACTGCGCAAATAGTAGTCACGACGTAGCAAGTGTCTGACGGCAAAGCGCAGAATCTCACTTTTCCACAGGCTTACCCAGGCTGCATCCACATAAGCTGTGGAGAACTTCCGTGCGCCCAAACGAAAACAGCGCCCCGCATGGCAGGACGCTGTTTTTGATGAAGCCCGGTGAGTGGCGATCAGGCGGCGCGCGGCGCCTTCATGAGCAGGCCGAGCAGATCGGCAAGCCTGTCGCGCATCTCACGACGATCGACGATCAGATCGATGGCGCCATGCTCGACCAGGAACTCCGAACGCTGGAAGCCTTCCGGCAAGGTCTCGCGCACGGTCTGCTCGATCACGCGCGGGCCAGCAAAGCCGATCAGCGCCTTCGGCTCGGCCACGTTGATGTCACCCAGCATGCCCAGGCTGGCCGACACGCCGCCGGTGGTGGGATGCGTCAGCACGCTGATGTACGGCACGCCGGCATCGCGCATGCGCGCGAGTGCCGCCGACGTCTTCGCCATCTGCATCAGCGAGAACAGCGACTCCTGCATGCGCGCGCCGCCGGTGGCGGAGAAGCACACCAGGGCACTGCGATCGGCCAGGGCGCGTTCGGCGGCGCGAGTGAACTTCTCGCCCACCACCGAGCCCATCGAACCGCCCATGTAGGAGAACTCAAACGCCACCGCCATCAGCGGACGACCCTTGAGACGACCGCTCATGGCCAGCAGCGCGTCCTTCTCACCAGTCGATTTCTGCGCCGCGATGATGCGGTCGCGATACTTCTTGGTGTCGCGGAATTTCAGCGGATCGCTCGGCTCCATACTGGCCCACCATTCCTGCGTGGAGCCCGCATCGAGGAAGGAATCGAGACGTGCGCGCGCATCGATGCTGTGGTGATGGCCGCACTTGGGGCAGACCATCAGATTGCGTTCCAGCTCCGGGCGGTACAGCACGGTGCCACAACCGCCGCACTTCTCCCACACGCCTTCAGGCACCTTGCCCTTGCCGGCAGTGGAAGAAGCCTGCGTGCGGGCACGCGGAGTCATGATTTTCTGCAGCCAATTCATCGCAACACCTCAAACGTTCATGACGCGACGCCGCGTCAGACGCAGCGTGTGCTCAATGCGCATCCAGCGCGGCGCGAATGGGGGCGAGGAAGGCGCTTGCCCGCGCGGTGATGTCTTCGACATGTTCCGCACCGGCCAGGCGCTCCACCAGAGCACTGCCAATCACCACCGCATCCGCGAAACCGGCGATCGCCTTGGCGGTCTGCGCATCGCGCACGCCAAAGCCCACGGCCACCGGAGCCTTGGACTTCGCCCGGATATCGGCCACGCGCTGGGCGATGTCGCTGGTGCTCAATCGCGCGGCGCCTGTGATACCGGCGAACGATACATAGTACAGGAAACCCTGGGCCGACCCGCACAGCTCCACCATACGCTCGGGTGCGGTGGTGGGTGCCGCCAGCAGGATTTGCTGCAGGCCGGCATCGCGCAGCGGCTGCAGCACGGCCGATTCTTCCAGCGGGCAATCAACCACCAGCACGCCGTCGACGCCGGCCCGTACGGCTTCGGCCGCGAAGCGAGCGTAACCGTGGATCTCGATCGGATTCAGATACCCCATCAGCACCACCGGCGTGTCGACATCGCGCTGTCGGAACTCAGCCACATAGCCCAGCACGTCGACCAGGCCGACGCCGTGCTCGATGGCGCGCTCGCTGGCGTGCTGGATCACCGGGCCATCGGCCATCGGATCGGAAAACGGCACGCCAAGTTCGATCACGTCGGCGCCCGCGGCCACCAGCGCATGCATCAGCGCGACGGCATGCTGCGGCGACGGATCACCCGCCGTGACAAACGGAATCAGGCCGGTGCGGCCAGCCGCTTTCAGCTGGGCGAAACGATGGTCGATGCGGCTCATACCTGCACTCCTTCGCGCGCGGCAATCGTGTGAACGTCCTTGTCACCGCGACCGGAGAGGTTGCACAGGACCAGCCCGTCCTTCGGATACTCGCGCGCCAGCTTGATCGCCTGCGCCACCGCATGGCTGGATTCCAATGCGGCCAGGATGCCTTCGGTCCGCGCCAGCAGATGGAAAGCCTCGAGCGCCTCATCGTCCGTAATGCCGACATATTCCGCGCGACCGGCATCCTTCAGGAACGCGTGCTCAGGGCCGACGCCGGGATAGTCGAGACCGGCCGAGACCGAGTGCGTCTCGGTGATCTGGCCGTTGTCGTCGCACAGCACATAGGTGCGATTGCCATGCAGCACCCCCGGCCGGCCCGCTGCCAGCGAGGCCGCGTGATGCCCGGTCGCGATGCCTTCGCCCGCTGCCTCGGCGCCCACCATGCGCACATCGGCATCGTTGAGGAAGGCATGAAACAGGCCGATCGCATTCGAGCCGCCGCCCACACATGCAGTGAGCACGTCCGGCAGACGGCCGAATTGCTCCAGCATCTGCTCGCGGGCTTCGCGTCCCACGATGGCGTTGAAGTCGCGCACCATCAGCGGATACGGGTGCGGACCGGCCACGGTACCGATGATGTAGAAAGTGTCGGCCACGTTGGTGACCCAATCGCGCATCGCCTCGTTGAGTGCGTCCTTGAGCGTCTTCGAGCCGGAGGTGACCGGCACTACCTCGGCACCGAGCAGCTTCATGCGGTAGACGTTGATCTTCTGCCGCTCGATATCCACCGCGCCCATGTAGACCACGCACTTCAGCCCGAAGCGTGCCGCCACGGTGGCGCTGGCCACGCCATGCTGGCCGGCGCCGGTCTCGGCAATGATGCGCGGCTTGCCCATGCGCTTGGCCACCAGGGCCTGGCCGATGGTGTTGTTGATCTTGTGCGCGCCGGTGTGATTCAAGTCTTCGCGCTTGAGCAGGATGCGTGCGCCGCCCACCTGCTGGGATAGCCGTTCCGCGTAGTAGATCGGGCTGGGCCGGCCGACGTAGTACTTGAGGTCGCGGTCCAATTCGGCCAGGAAATCGGGATCCTGGCGCAGGCGCAGATACGCCTCGGTCAGTTCGGCCAGCGGCGCCATCAGGGTTTCGGCGACAAAACTTCCGCCGTAGTTGCCGAAGCGGCCGTGCTCGTCGGGGTAGACGCTGAAATCGGTGATCTTGCTCATGAATCCACTCGCGAAACGGCGGCGGAATGCACCCGCCATG